>JBCCYR010000014.1:0-17295 GCA_039189355.1 Pseudomonadota bacterium | reverse complement strand
GCGCGGACAAGAAGGCCGCGCATTGATTTTGTCCGGCTCGTGTTCCGTTGCAACGCGTAAACAAGTGGCCCATTATTCTGACAAGCATCCTGCTTTTGAATTAACCGCCGAAACTATTCTGGATGCCACGCATACGGTTGAAAGTGTCTGTAACTGGATCTTTGAGCAGACCGCTGCACCATTAGTCTTTACCACGGCTGACCCTGCCGTTGTGCGGGCGGCACAGGGAGAGTTTGGCCAGGATTTCATTGCCACAAAAATTGAATCGTTTTTTGGTGAACTGGCTGTAGAATCTGTAAATCGCGGGATAAAAAAGATCATCTGTGCCGGTGGCGAGACATCAGGCGCAGTCGTAACAGCACTTGGCGTCAGGACAATGGAAATCGGGCCGGAAATAGCCCCCGGCGTTCCTGCCTTGAAGGATGCTGACCGTGATCTTGTACTCGCACTCAAGTCGGGTAATTTTGGCAGCGAACGTTTCTTTGAAGAGGCACTCGGAGTTCTGGGGCAATGAACGAAAGCAAACTGCGTGAACAGATATGCACTCTTGCCAAAAGTCTCTATGATCGCGGGTTGGCACATGGTTCAACCGGCAATATTTCAGCCCGGTGCGAAGATGGCGGACTGCTGATCTCTCCAACCAATTCGAGTTTCGGATTTCTTGATCCTTCAGAGCTTTGCCGTTTCAATAGCAAAAGCCAACAGGTTTCGGGCCCCAAACCCACCAAGGAAATGTCCTTGCATACCGCATTTTACGACACCCTCGGCCCGGATGCAGGTGCGGTGGTGCATTTGCATTCACATTATTCGGTGGCCTTGTCTTTGTTGCCTGATGTTGATGCCGAGGACATGTTGCCTCCGCTAACACCTTATCCAGTCATGAAGCTGGGCCGTGTAAAATTAATGCCCTATTTTCAGCCGGGAGACGAAGCGATGGGAAAGGCGGTACGTGATTTGGGCGGGGAACGTTCTGCCGTGATTCTTGCAAATCACGGCCCGGTCGTTGCGGGAAAAGATATCTATTCAGCTGTTTTTGCAATGGAAGAACTCGAAGCTGCAGCTCGCTTGACGCTTGAAACCTACGGCAAAGAGCCTGTCGAGTTAACAAGCAGTCAAATCGCAAGTCTGAGTGTATTCAAAAACTGACGCGGAAAACCTGGAAAAACCGGGCAGGAAACTGCCGTAGTCTCACGAAATCCATTCTTGGAAGCGTATGCGTCATTTGCGTCTTCTGTGGTTATTCTAACATTGAGTTGGCAATTGTTGAGTTTTCACGGATTACCGGAAACAGGGAGCAATCGATCGGCCCTCCTTTGGGGATGTCGGGGTCATACAACATGGGCTGAAGGTTGGGGCGGGGATAATACGTGACATCATCACCTGCCCACCGCGTAACATAAGCGCGACGTTTGCGTGAGAGGCTCGAATTTCCAGGCGCGCCATGTACAGTCAGACCATGATGCAAGGTACAGTCGCCAGGTTCCAGTTCAAACTGAACTATTTTATACTGATCCCGCATTGCATCGATATCGGGAACTGGCGGCAAATCTTCCTTGTAAAGATTGTCATCTTTGAATGACACGGCCTTGAAGCGCTGACCCCAACGGTGAGAGCCACATACATATTCTACTGCTCCGCTTTCTTTTGTGACAGGATCGAGCGCCAGCCACATGGTGCAAACCTGATCGCCAGCAACTGGCCAATAGGTCTGATCATGATGCCACAGTGTTGGCGTTGTGGTGCCGGGTTCTTTTACAAGAAACTGATCGAAGATAAGGTTTACCTTTGAAGACTGCAAAATCCCTGAAACGATATCACCAGCAGGGGAATTATGGATGAAATCATCCAGTTCCTTGTAATGTTTCCAGACAAATGTGTTGCCAAAAAACTTGCCTTTCCCGTCCCGGGTTACATCAAGCGCCATCGGGCCTGGGTTTTTCATGTCCCTTTCGACCACTTCCCTCAACATCTCAACCGTATCCGCATCAAAGAACTGGCGAAGACAAACGATACCATCCCTTTCATAGGTATTGATTTCTTCTGCTGTAAGATCGCGTATGGCTCGATAAGTCATGATAAAATAATCCTCCATCATCATTATGATCGAACAATATGTTTTCCGCCAGATGCTAAGAACATAAGAACAAATGTAATTCTGGAAACTCATTGGCCGGGTGACTGAGTTGATACCGATGCCCTGACTGGCTCGTTACGTTTGGGTGACCTGGGTGGAGAATTTTCCGGCTTGTTGACCTTAGGCGGGATATAGCCTGTTGCCCATTGTGTAGTGATATCAGTGGTTTGTTTCCGACAGCGCTGTGCGGCCGGACATTATTGTAGACCTCAAGCCCTTTCTTATTCCACCGTCAATCGTTTCGGTTTGGTGTCCGCTGCAAAGTTCAGCGTAAAGCCCATGCCCATGATTTGAGTTCGTGAAAGGTTTGCCTGTTTATAGCAGGATTCTGAAAACGCCTCTTGAATGTAGAATATCTGAGAGCTCGCTGATGGCATGATCAATCGGATCAAGCCTCCGAATCTGGAGTTTCGAAGGCTCCGGCACCGATTAGGTGCCGCAATTCAAACAGTACATTGAAGACAGAGAAACATTTGAAGTGAGAACAACGATGTCTCTTCAAGAAGTGAGGATGAAATGCTCAAGATAAATGTAAACGGCAAACAGCACGAGGTTGATGCTGACGAAGATACCCCGCTGCTTTGGGTTTTGCGTGATCAACTGAACATGACCGGGACGAAGTTCGGTTGTGGTGTTGGCATGTGCGGAGCTTGCTCGGTCCATGTTGACGGCGAGGTTACGCGCTCCTGCCAGCTACCTGTTGGCGACCTGGAGGGCGCAGAAGTAACGACAATCGAAAATCTCGGCGGCGATCAACAACACGCCCTGCAGAAAGCCTGGATTGAATTGCAGGTGCCGCAATGCGGATACTGTCAATCAGGACAATTGATGGCAGCGGCTTCGCTGTTGGCAGAAAACCCTCAGCCGACCGATGAGGACATAGACGCGGCAATGACGAACATATGCCGCTGTGCGACATACCCGCGTATCCGCGCTGCCATTCACCGCGCAGCCAACACAGGTTGAAGGAGGAAGAACCGATGACCATTACACAGACAATAGATCGTCGCGGTTTCATGAAATCCGCAGCCGCCGGTGCGCTCGTTATCGCAGTGCCATTCCTGACAATGACCGGAGCCGATGCTGAAACCCGGGGTGGTTCCCTTGGTCACTATCTGACCGTCCGGCCGGACGGTAAAATTGACCTCGTTGTTCCGACGTTTGAGATTGGCCAGGGCGCACACACCTCTCTCGCCCAGATCCTTGCCGATGAACTTGAAGCTCGTTGGGAAGACGTTGTTATCCATTCCGCAATGCTCAACCCGGCGCTCAACGTACCCGCTTACGGACAACAAACGGTCGCGGGCAGTTTTTCGGTACGGGTTTTCTACCAACCCCTTCGACAGGCTGCTGCAAGTGCACGCGAAATGTTGCGAACAGCCGCAGCAAACGAGTGGAATGTACCTGAGCAAGAAGTCTCGATTGCAGATTCGATGGCGACCCATAAAGCAACGCAACGGGCACTACACTTTTCGGATTTGGTCCAGGCGGCGGCCAAACTGGACGTACCTGAAAACCCGCCACTCAAGGACAAACCAAGCATAATCGGCAAGTCAGTAACGCGTAAAGACATTCCCGGTAAGGTAGATGGATCGGCGACATACGGTATAGATATACGCGTTCCAGACATGGTTTATGCAGCAATCCGTCAAGCACCGGTATTCGGCGCCGAAGTTGTTTCAGTTGACCGTTCCGCTCTGGATGGAATGAGAGGAATCATTGATGTTGTCGAAATACCATCCGCCTTTTTGGTTGTGGCTGACACGTTCTGGAGTGCCAAAAAGGGCGTGGATGCTCTTGAGGTTACGTTCGCGGCAACAGAGTTCGATGCCATCAGCACGGCTGACATCATTGCTGCGCAAAATGCTCAACTGGACCGCGATGACGGCGGCGTGGCAATTAATGACGGTGACGCGTGGAAGGCGATAGCAGAAGCGAGGTCGTCTGATTCAGACAAGGTTCTGTCTTCAGATTATACGGTACCGTTCCTCTGTCATGGCACGATGGAGCCGATGAACGCGACAGCCTATGTCAATGGCGATCGCTGTCAGGTTTGGGCACCCACCCAGGGTATTACCACCGCGACGAAAGTAGCTGCCGCTGCTGCCGGCGTTCCCGAAGAGAATGTCGAAGTATATGCGATTTTTGCAGGCGGCGGATTTGGCCGCAAGTACGAAAACGACTTCATCGATCAGGCTGTTCGCGCTTCAAAGGCTGTTGGCCGCCCCGTACAGTTGATATGGACCCGGGAACAAGACGTTCAGCACGACTTTTACCGACCTTCCGTATCAGCCCGAATGACTGCGTCGGTCAAATCAGACGGTTCGGTTGATGCATTTGCCATGCGCCTGGCAGGCCAATCAGTCATTGAGCATACCTATGGGATCCCTTACTTCGATAATCGTGTCGACCCGGTGACGATGTTGGACATCGAGACCCAAACCGGTTCTGCTCCAGGCAAAGTTCAACAGTACACAATACCTAACACGCGCGCTGAATACCTTCATCAACCCACACATGTTCCCGTAGGATACTGGCGGTCAGTTGGCGCATCGCACAACGGCTTCTTTATTGAGAGTTTTGTGGATGAACTCGCACACAAGGCCGGTGCGGATCCTTACGAATTCCGGAGAAATCTCCTGAGGAATAGTCCCAGAGGGCTCGCTGTCCTGGACCGTGTTGCCAAGGAAGCTGGTTGGGGTACAGAACTTGCGCCCGGTCACTTCCAGGGTATCGCGTTCTCGGAGGCTGTTGGAAGTATCGTTGCTTTCGTGGCGGAAGTTTCCATGAACGATGGAGAGCCAAAAGTACACAAGATCACTGTCGCCATAGACTGCGGCATACTTATCAATCCCGACACTGCGAAAGCTCAAATGATGGGTGGTACAATCATGGGGCTCGGTTCTGCACTCTATGAGGAGGTTAATATTGAAGAAGGCCGTGCAGCGCACGAAAACTTCTATGATTATCACATCATTGGCATGGAAGAGACGCCGGAGATTGATGTGCATCTTATTGACAGTCAGGAAACGCCTGGTGGCGTGGGTGAAGCTCCAGGACCTGGTGTCGTACCTGCAGTGACCAACGCAATCTTCGCCGCATCCGGCAACCGTATTCGGTCATTGCCGATCATGTCGAACCTTGCTTGATGTTCATTGTTGCCAAATAGGACCGCCGTTTAAAAGACGTTTTTGAGCGGCGGTTCCCAAACAAGTAATTAGCCAATCTGATTGATTTTTCCTGTAAATCATTGATTATCTGGGGAAATGGGTGTGGTTCGGGTTCGTACCAGATTGCAACCATCCTTCAATTAATCCGGGATCATTATAAATGACAGATTGGGATGCAGCTTATGACAACCGTGCAGCGGTCGGTAATGCTGAAACCTATCTTGATCGATGGAAAACGGATGCATCTGCTTTCCGTGATGCAATGTTGTTGCGCCTGAGTTGCGAGCTCAACTGCGTTTATGGCGAGAAACCAAGAAACCGGTATGACCTGTTTCTGCCGGAGGGCGAAGCGAGGGGGCTGGTGATCTTCATTCATGGGGGATATTGGCGGGCACTGGACAAATCCCACTTTTCGCATCTGGCTGTTGGCCCGCTTTCTCATGGCTGGAAGGTCGCCATTCCTTCCTACACGCTGGCGCCGGAGGCTCGGATCAGCGATATCACAAAAGAAGTGGCAAATGCGATTTCCGTGCTTGCAAAGGCTCATGAAGGTCCTATCCGGCTGGCAGGCCATTCCGCCGGTGGCCATCTCGTTTCCCGCATGTTGTGTGATGACAATCTGCTCGATGATGATGTCTATGCCAGAATTGAAAATACGGTTGCAGTAAGCGGCCTTTTTGATCTCCAGCATCTGCCGAAGACCAAAATGAACGACGATTTGCGGTTGGATGATGAAGAAGTGAAATCCGAAAGCCCGGTAAATTTTAACCCTCGCGAAAATGCCCGCATCACCTGTCTGGTTGGCGGTAATGAACTGCCTGAATTTGTCCGCCAGAATGAATTGCTGGAAGGCTGGAAACCATCCGGTGCAAAAGTGAGAACCATTTCAGATCAGGGCAAGAACCATTTCAGTGTAATCGAACCGCTCGCTGACCCGCAGTCACTGTTGACCATGTCTTTGCTGAACTAGATAGCTGGGTTCCAAACAAACGGGAACCAGTCTTCACGCAGCCGTTCGCCGGGTTGCATGTCATGTCCGGGGAAGGGCGGTGATGTCCTACCAGGCCGCTCCACATACCGCGCATCGTCGCCGACCAGGCGCAGCGAAAATGCCCGCCGCCTGCTTGCGCTGTGATTTCCGCGTGCCCCGTGTAGAACACCAAAATTGAAGGCGACTGCATCACCGGGGTCCATTCGCCACTCGAGAACCTTCATGCCTTCCGCATCCGGATCAGGAACCGGCATGTAGTTTTCTTCATCCGGATAGAAATTGTCTTCGTTCAGCCAGCGGGTTGGTAGCACCTGTTTCGGCCACTTGTGGGAACCGGCAACGCAACGCAGTGTTGCATCAGTGACAGGATCAACTGGTGACCAGAAAGAAACATTCTGGGTGCCGTCCACAAAATAGTAAGGCGCATCCTGATGCCACGGTGTTGGCTTTGAGGTGCCGGGTTCTTTGACCAGAACATGGTCATGAAACATTTGCACGCATTTCGACTGCATCAGGTCAGCGGCCACTTCGGCGGCAGGAGAGTTTTCAACCACATCCACAAATTGCGGAATGCGCTGCCTGTTGCAGTATTCATCAAAAACACGGCCGGTTTCCCCCTCCTTGAGATTTTCTGCTGCATATTCACCCGGTTCCCGCATGTTCAGTTCAATGCCATCGCGGATCGTTTCCACAAAGTCGGCGAAGAGACCTTTGACAAGACAGACACCGTCAGTTTGAAAGGCATCAACATGTTTCTGTGAGATGAGCGGGTGCATGAATAATCTCGTGATCAGTGATTCAGGAGGCTGGTATAAGCGGATCCTGATATAGATAAAAGATCGGCACGGGTGTGAAATCCGTTATGACAAAACGTGTTGCTACCGTGGTCCGGTTGTTGACGATCCCGTTCGTGTAAACAAGGCGATCACCCGGCTCGAACTGGTCTTCAAAGTCGAGAAAACGATCCGAGTAAATATCATCACGTCGTCTTGATAGCTGGTCAAAGGAGAGGCCGTCGGAATAGGTGCTGGCCTTGTCCAGTTTCTCCTGCAACTCAAAACCAAAGCCTACCCATGGCAGGTTTGTGTTGTTGGTTGTTACCAGATGCATGTAAATCGTGCCGCGTGGTGCTCCGAGATCGGAATGGATTCGCGGCCGGAAAGTAGGGGCAGAACGGATTACCAGTGTGCCGGAGTAAGCTGAATCGAAAACCTGCCTGATAATGACCGGGTCGTCACGGGTACCTGTTCCACTGACATTGATGATGCGGAAGCCACCCAACTCATCGGAAAAGGTAAACCTGCCAGCAATCCATTCCTGTGGATTTTGTGCCTGGGCATAATTGCTTAAGGAGAGAAAAATACACACAAGAAAGGCGGCGAGTTTCCCCGCCGCCCTATTAATTCCGGCAATGGGCTGGTTCTTAGCCAATCCACCAGCGCTCAGGCGCTTTACCGCCATCGAAGTCCCAGTTGGCTGCAACCTTCTCATCGTGTTTGACCTTCTTGGCCAGGCCATGGATGTAGTTTGCAAAGCCTGCAACAATTGCTCCGCCATCGTCATTGATAAGCGTTTGTGCTTCTTCATACATGGCACGGCGCTTGGCTGGATCCAGCTCGGCGCGTGCTTCAATGACAATCTTGTTGAACTTCTTGGATGATTCCGTGCCTTTCCACGCTGTGTCGTTCCACTCAGTGGAATCAATATAGGCAGAAGAGAACATCCAGTCTTCAGTTGCACGGCCACCCCAGTAGCATGCGCACCAGCCTTTTTTGTTCCACACGTTTGACCAGTAACCATCTTTCGGTTCACGCACGACTTCGATGTCGATGCCAGCCTCTTTGGCAGATGCAGCAATAAGCTGGGCTGCGTCCACGGCACCAGAGAAAGCAGCGTCGGCAGCAGAAAGCTGTATTGTGCCGCTATGGCCTGATTTCTTGTAGTGGAATGCTGCTTTTTCCGGATCAAACTCCCGCTGCGGAATATTCGCTGCATGGTATTGATTTGCAGTCGAAATCGGATGGTCGTTTCCGAGTGCACCATGACCGAACAGGATTTTGTCCAGGAACTCCTGACGTTTCAACGACAGTTTCAACGCCATGCGCAGATCATAGTTGCCAAACGGCTCTGTATCCAAACGCATTGGGAAGGTGTAGTGCAGCGTACCAGTTGTTTCCAGAATGTTCAGGTTTGGTGCTCTGCTCAACAGGTTAACTGTCTTGGGCTCAACGCGGTCGATTGCATCAACCTCGCCATTAAGAACAGCGTTCTGGCGTGCAGTTGCATCAAGCAGCGAAAGTACCTCAACAGAATCAAGATGCGCGCGACCTTCTTTCCAGAAATTCGCATGGCGGGACAGTTCGAGGCGAATGCCCGGCTCAAAGTTTTCGATCTTGTAACCGCCAGAACCGATGCCGGAAGTTGGATCTACTTTTCCATCCGTGCTTGGCATGATGCCGAGGTGGTAGTCGGAAACGATGTAAGAGAAGTCAGCGTTACCTGCGTTCAATTCGAAAATGACGCGGCTGTCGCCGTCTTTCTTGATGTCCACGACTGGCTCAAGCAGACCCTTTGCAGCAGATTTTGAAGCTTCACCGCGGTGATGATTCATGGATGCGATAACATCATCTGCATTCAGGGTTTTGCCATTGTGGAACTCAACGCCCTTGCGCAGATTAAAGACCCAGGTCTTCGCGTCGTCCGAAGGTTCGATTGATTCAGCAACTTCCGGGATCAGACTGCCATCATTGTCGATCTCGGTAAGGTTGTTCAGGTATGTGTGGCCCATCATGTTGGTGAAGCCGTTTTCGTAAGTCGCCGGGTCAAGCGAGTCAGTCGTTGAACCATGTCCGCGACCAATCTTCAGATGACCACCCTTGTTGGGCGTTGCAGCGATTGCGTCACCAGCCATGGACAATGCAGTCGGTAGTGCAACACCTGCTGCAAGAGCACCCATGACAAACTGACGGCGGTCGATTTGACCTTCAGTCAGTTTTTTGGACTGCTGTGCTAGATAAGTTTCTTTCTTCATTTGATAGATATTCCTCCGTTAGCGCCTTTGCGGCATTGAGATTGTCCTTAGCAGCTCCCTCTTGCTTGAATTCCCCTCCAAGGACGATCAACCGAATTCTAGTTCTATTATGCACCACGTTTCAAGCCAAGAAACAGATTTGTGAACCCATGCTTAAAATGTACTGTAAATCATGATCATCGTTTTTGAATTTCCGAATGCATCTTTACAGCATCAAAACTGCTCGTTAGTGTCCTGTGTTAGAGGGAAAAACGGATTCAACCGTTTTAAAAACAGAGGAGGGGGGATTGCATCCAATCCTGTCAACGGTGCTGCAAAGGTTGGCACTGGGGATCATGACATTGTTTCTGGTCTCGGTCATCATTTTCAGCTCAATTGAATTGCTTCCCGGAGATTTTGGCGAAGCAGTACTTGGTCAGGCAGCCACTGAAGACACTGTAGCTGCATTCCGCAAGGAGCTTGGTCTCGACAAGCCTGCTTATGCCCGATATTTCGACTGGCTAGGTGGTGTCATGCAGGGGGATTTCGGAAAATCCTTCTCCGGCAGGGCATCTTCGGGCATCGACCGCTCAAGAGCGGTGGTCGATCTTGTTGGTCCGCGCCTGTGGAATACACTGTTTCTGGCTTCAATGACTGCGATTATCGCTGTTCCGCTTTCACTTTTTCTGGGTATCACCGCAGCGCTTTACCGCAATTCGGTTTACGACCGTTCCGTCAACGCGGCTACCCTGACAACCATTTCCTTCCCGGACTTTTTCGTTGCTTACGTACTGGTGCTGTTTTTCGCGATCCTTTTCCCGGTATTTCCGGCAATCGCAAATATCAGTGCAGACACGCCATTCTGGGAGCGGGTATACAGGTCTGCCTTGCCCGCCTTGACACTGACGCTGGTTATCGTTGCCCACATGATGCGGATGACAAGAGCCGCGATCATCAACCTTTTGGCGAGCCCATACATCGAGATGGCCCGCCTCAAGGGGGTATCCAGCCGGGATGTGATCCTTAGACACGCCCTGCCCAATGCCTGGGCACCGATCGCTACCGTTATTGCATTTAACCTTGCATTCCTGGTGGTTGGCGTTGTGGTTGTCGAAGTGGTGTTTGTCTATCCGGGCATTGGCCAGCTGATGGTTGATGCGGTCACCACGCGTGACATCCCGGTCGTGCAGGCTTGTGCGCTCGTCTTTGCCGCCACGTATATAATCCTGAACCTGATTGCCGATATTATCGCAATCGCTACCAATCCGAGGCTGTTGCATCCAAGATGAGTGATACAAATTCTACAGAAAACTATTCAGCCGCAGGTGAAATCGGTCAGGTCAGACAGAGACGTACACTCCTGCAAAGGGCCTGGATTGAACTCAAGAAAGCACCCATAACAGCCTGGTTTGGCCTCATCGTTGTCACGCTTTATGTGCTCATGGTCGTGCTTGCACCGATAGTTGCACCCTATGGCGAGGCAGAAGTCTTCCCGGACTCTTATGCGCCATGGAGCAGTGACCATATCCTGGGAACCGATCAGATTGGCCGTGATCTTTATTCCCGTCTCATTTATGGCGGCAGAAACACTGTCGGCATCGCATTCGTCACAACATTGCTTGCTTTCGTGATCGGCGGCGCATTTGGCTTGATGGCTGCGATTGACCGCAAATGGATAGATCAGGGGCTCAGCCGGATGGTTGATGTTTTAATGGCGATCCCAAGCCTGATCTTTGCGCTTGTGATTCTTGCGATCCTCGACAAGACAACCTTCAACTTGATCATCGTGATCGCGGTTCTCGACTCCACAAGGGTGTTCAGGCTCACGCGTGCAGTGGCACTCAACGTCGTTGTCATGGACTATGTCGAGGCCGCCCGGTTGCGCGGTGAAGGGCTTGGCTGGGTCATGCGCAAGGAAATCCTGCCGAACATCCTGCCGCCGCTGATTGCGGAATTCGGTCTGCGTTTCTGCTTTGTGTTCCTGACAATCGCAGCGCTTTCTTTCCTCGGTTTCGGCATCCAGCCACCGCTGGCTGACTGGGGTTCCATGGTGCGTGAGAACGCAAGTCTTATCCAGTTCGCACAATTTGATATGAAAGCAGGGCTGACACCGCTTATTCCTGCTGCAGCAATCGCGCTTCTGACAATCGCGGTCAACTTCATCGTTGACTGGTTCCTACACAAAACGAGTGGCCTCAAAGATGAGCACTAAAGAAAGCAAAAAAGGCGATATTCTTCTGGAAATGAAGGACATCGTAATCGATGGTTTCAGTGATGAACGATGGCATGAAATCGTAAAGGGTGTCGATCTGACATTGCGGCGTGGCGAGGTTATGGGACTTATCGGTGAATCCGGTGCGGGGAAATCCACGCTCGGACTGGCTGCCATGGGCTTTGCCCGTCCCGGTTGCCGCCTGACCAGTGGTTCCATCAAGTTTGACGGCATGGAACTGATGGGCATGCCGGAAAAGGAGCGCCGCCAGTTGTGGGGTTCCCGCATTGCCTATGTAGCACAATCTGCTGCTGCGTCTTTCAATCCGGCTCACAAGCTAATTGACCAGACTGTTGAAGCAACGGTTGGGCACAACATCCGGCCATCTGCAGATGCCAGAACAGATGCAGTGGATTTGTACGGTGCTCTGCAACTGCCAAACCCAGAGACAATCGGTGAGCGCTATCCACACCAGGTTTCCGGCGGTCAGCTGCAACGCATGATGACAGCAATGGCAATGTCGCCGCGCCCGGACCTGATCATTTTCGACGAGCCGACAACCGCGCTTGACGTGACTACACAGGTGGAAGTGCTGATTGCGATGCGTGATATCGTGGAGCAGTTTGATACGGCTGCGATCTACATCACGCATGATCTTTCAGTGGTTGCGCAAATGGCGGATTTCATCAAGGTGCTTCGCTACGGTGAGGAAGTTGAAGAGGCTGAAACCCGCAAAATGCTCAAAGAGCCGGAAATGCCTTATACGAAATCGCTGTGGTCTGTCCGTTCGCTTGAAAAACCGGAAGACAAGAGTGAAGACATTGTTATCAGCATCAAAAACGTGGATGCAGCCTATGGCGGAACCGTCAAGGTTCTGCATGACGTGAACATTGATGTGCCTCGCGGTCGCACGGTGGCAGTGGTGGGTGAATCCGGTTCCGGCAAGTCAACCACGGCGCGGGTGATTACCGGTCTGCTGCCGCCGATGAATGGTGAAGTTCTGTTCAATGGCGAAGCGCTGCCAAAAGCGTTGAAAGAACGTAACAAGGACCAACTTCGCCGCATCCAGATGATCTACCAGATGGCGGATACGGCGATGAACCCGCGTCATACGGTAGAAGAGATCATTGGTCGTCCGCTGCAGTTTTATCAAGGGCTGACCGGCAGGGCACGGCAGGACCGCGTTGTCGAACTGCTCAAGATGATCGAACTGGACGAGAGTTTCCTTGATCGACTGCCGGGCGAGATGTCTGGTGGCCAAAAGCAGCGCATCTGTATCGCGCGGGCACTCGCCGCCGATCCGGAAGTCATCATTTGTGACGAGGTTACATCCGCGCTTGACCAGATTGTGCAGGAAGGCATTCTCAAACTCTTGCTGCGCCTGCAGGAAGAGCTTGGCATTACCTATCTCTTTATCACGCATGACATTGCAACCGTTAAGGCAATCTCTGACGAGATTGTCGTGATGTTCCAGGGTAGGGTTGTTGAGCAGGGATTAAAGAGTGAAATTCTCAATCCGCCTTATCCGGACTACACTCAACTTCTCTTGTCGTCTGTGCCGGAGATGGATCCTGACTGGTTGACCAATCTGCAGAACGATCGGGAGGCAGAACAGGCCTGATATGGAGACAAAGTATCTCGACATCCTTGATGAAGAGACGCTTGCCTTTGTCAAACACACGGAAGATTTCTATCCGCCTTATGCAGTGAATGCGCCGATCCCAGAGCAGCGGCAATATTATGATGCGCTTTGCCGAGAATATCATATTGAGTATCCGGAAGGTGTTTCATCATCAGACCGGACTTTAAAAAACAGGGAAGCTTTCATTCAGTTACGCAATTACGTTTCAGTGAGCGGCGTATCCAGGGCCCATATCGTTTTCTTTCACGGCGGCGGCTTTGTGGTTGGTAATCTGGAAACCCATGACAGCATTTGCGCAGAGTTTTGCGGTCGCACGGGGTGCAGTGTAACGGCGGTTGATTACAGGCTTGCGCCGGAACATCTGCATCCAGCCGCATTTGATGACTCGTTGGTTGCATTCCAGCGCATCGCCAATGAAACTGATTTACCCATTATTCTGGTTGGTGATAGCGCAGGCGGCAATCTTGCGGCAGCGGTTTCCCATACAGCACGGAAAGAGGAGAAACAACCTATCGGGCAGGTACTGATCTATCCGGCGCTGGGTGGTGATCAGACCAAAGGCTCTTACATCGAACATGCCAATGCGCCGGGGCTGACACTGGATGACATCGATTACTATCACCGTATAAGAACGGGTGGTAAAGGCCTGCCGCAGGATGTTTCCGCCATGCCTTTGCTGGATGAGGATTTCTCAAACCTGCCACCGACCGTGATCATCACTGCCGAATGCGATCCACTGGCCGACGATGGTCGGGATTACCGGGACAAGATTGCGGCAGCAGGCGGCAAGGTAGTCTGGATCAACGAGGAGGGCCTGATCCACGGATACCTTCGTGCCCGCTCAACCGTCAAACGCGCTGCAGACAGTGTTACAAGAATTGTGGAGGCGATTGAAATGCTGGCGGATGGAAAGTGGGAATATAATTAAACCAACCGCCTCTCCGCGCTGTCCCTGAATTCAGCCTCATGAAACACGTCATCATTGAGCCAGCATTTGAGGATTGCAGTTGTGTAGAAGTTTTCCGCATCGCACCACATTTTTGAGGTGATTTCCGTCCGCCACATCTGGCCTTCGCGTCCGCCCGTCTGTTCCCAGTCGATTTCGACAACTGCGGAAGTCGGATCATCCGGCATCACGGCCCAGCGTTCTTTCGTCCAGCTTCCGGAAATGAGGCCATGATCAAGATCGCGGTTTTCACCCCCGTCATAGTCAATCGTCATGACGCTCTCGCCCGTATCCTCATCGACAAAGGTTTGGCGCGCATAGGATGATGGCCGCAGGACCTCGTGCTTCCAGGGCTCCGAAGCTTCCGGTTCTTCAAAACTGCACTCATCACCATCCGCCAGTGGCCGTGACGGGATACTGATCTCGCCCTGTTCAATTGTAATGGTAGCCTGCTCCGGAGAAGGCCAGATGAGCGGCCAGTAGGCCGTCGATATCGCAACCCGCAACCGATGGCCTGCTGGAATCCGGTAGGCAATCTGGTCAAGCGCAAACTCGACTTCGACCGTCTCGCCGGGAGCAAGCGCTTCCGGGAACTCATGTGATGCATGGTGCGTCAGGTTGAAGACCTGATAGGTAATGAAAGCCGAAGTTCCATCCGGTCTCAGATCACACAACCGCACGCAGATTTGTCCATTCGGCTTGTTCGCTGAAACCCGCGCCTTGAAGACCGGTGCACCGACAATGTCCATGGCTTCGCTCAGGACTTCGCCATCAAAACAGACCGACCGAGCATCATCATGGCTCTGCTCGTCCGGGAATTCATCCGAGAAGGCGAACGGGAAATATTCGCCCGATGCCATGCCGCAATCTGCAGGCGATGAAATTGTCTTGTTTGCGGTTGCAGGCTCTCCGCCAAGTGTTCCATCCCCCAGGTGCAAGGTCACTGGCTTGATATCTGGTGAGGGCCAAGTCTCTTCAGCGATCCAGCGTCCGGGCCGCTCATCCCACCAGCGTTGTGATGGCAGCGAATCCATTAGCCATGTTCGATAGGCAGGATCGTTTTCAACACCTGTATCCTCATCATAAAGCCAATGGTCCCACCAACGCTTGGCTTCCTGCAGAAATCCGATGGCAGGTTGCGGTCCGGCATAATGCGGATATTTGTGTATCCACGGACCGACAATACCCTTGACCGGAGCGCCAAGGTTTTCCACCAGATGCGAAATCGTATTGCGGTAACCGTCATGCCAGCCGCCGACGGAAAGCACTGCCGCCTTGACCGCAGAATAGTCTTCACAAACCGAACCATGCTTCCAGTAGTCATCACGATGCTGGTGGCGGTGCCATTCGCTCCAGTTGAACGGCAGGTGGTTCAGCCGGTGTTTCCACATTTCCAGCCAGTAATTGTCTCCGACAAGTGCCGGGTCAGGTGGACGGGAAGAGTAGGAAAGCATTTGCGTCGCCCAGCCGAAATTCTCGCCCAGCATACACCCGCCCTTGTAGTGGATGTCGTCGGCATAGCGGTCAACGGTGGAGCAGACGGTTATGATCGCTTTGAGCGCAGGCGGATTGAGTGCAGCAACCTGCAGTCCGTTAAATCCCCCCCAGGAAATTCCCATCATGCCAACATTGCCGTTGCACCAGGATTGCTCTGAAAGCCACTGGATGATGTCGTATCCGTCTTGCAGTTCCTGCGGGGTATATTCATCCGTCATCAAGCCTTCGGATTCGCCGTTGCCGCGAATGTCGACACGTACACTTGCAAACCCGTTCCCGGCAAACCACGGATGTCCGATTTCGTCTCGTTCAATTGTGCCGTCTCGCTTGCGGTAGGGTATCAACTCCAGAATGGCAGGAACGGGATTGTCCTCCGCATCCTCCGGCACCCAGACACGTGCCGACAGTCTGGTGCCGTCCGGCATGGTGATCCCCATATTGGGTATCTCTTTTGTTTTTCTGGGAAATTCGCTGACAATTTTCATTTAAAGAACACCAATAAAATCCATAAACACTTTGCAGCCTGTTTGATGTACTGACAATCAAAATCACGACGCACGCAGCCTCGATTCCCGGAAGCCTTGTTCTGCTGTGAGCATTCGGCTGCAGATTGAAAAATTATTTCAAAAAAAGAAAAATATGTAAGCTGTTGTTTTGATTGAATTAATTAAGCTATTACGATGAGTTTGTTACAGTTCCACTAAAGTCCTATAGAAACCGGACAACAACTGATGTTCTTTGTTGAAAGCTATATCTGTAGCTGTTTTCGCGATACGTACGTATCTGAAAAGCGTAACTTGGGAGGAATATATGTCCAAATTTGAACTCACACGCCGTGGGTTGATCAAAACTGGTGCCGCAGTGGGTGCTGGTCTTGCTATGCCTACGATCATTACCAATTCTGCGAATGCTTATACCAATGAACCGAAGGGTGGCACTGTAACCCTCGGCTTCAACGTACCACAGTCCGGCCCTTATGCTGACGAAGGTGCAGACGAACTTCGTGCATACAAGCTTGCTGTTGAGCATCTCAATGGTGGTGGCGACGGTGGCATGATGAACACCTTCTCATCAAAAGAGCTCAAGGGTAATGGTATCCTCGGCAAGAAAGTCGAGTTCGTGACTGGCGACACCCAGACGAAAGCTGATGCTGCCCGCGCTTCCGCCAAGTCCATGATCGAGAAAGACGGTGCGATCATGATCACTGGTGGTTCCTCATCAGGTGTTGCTGTTGCTGTGCAGGCTTTGTGTCAGGAAGCTGGTGTGATCTTCATGGCAGGTCTTACACACTCAAACGACACCACAGGCAAGGACAAGAAGGCAAACGGCTTCCGTCACTTCTTCAACTCCTACATGTCCGGTGCTGCACTTGCTCCTGTGCTTGCAAACGCATACGGCAAGGACCGCAAGGCCTACCATCTGACTGCAGACTACAACTGGGGTTACACCACAGAAGAAGCTGTGAAGGATTCAACAGAAGCTATCGGTTGGGAAACTGTCAATGCGGTGAAGACACCTCTGACACAAACAGACTTCTCATCTTATATCGCTCCTGTTCTTCAGTCTGGTGCAGATACGCTGGTGTTGAACCACTATGGCGGTAACATGGTGAACTCACTCACCAACGCTGTTCAGTTCGGACTGCGCGACAAGCAAGTCAACGGCAAAGACTTCCAAATCATCGTTCCGCTTT
>JBCCYR010000013.1:0-17682 GCA_039189355.1 Pseudomonadota bacterium | reverse complement strand
CGTTCGTTCTGGTTGCAGTTGCCGATCTTTCCTGTTTCAAAATCGAACTCGATTGCAGAGATAGTCATTTAGGTGTCCAAGGGTGGAGTTTTAGCGCTCATAGACATTGGTTCCGAAACAAACATTATGCCGAATTCAATTAAGATTTAGGTAATCGAAGCCACAAAGTCTCTTCTTCCACTTGCTTCTCCATCCAACTCAGTTATAGCGGCGGGATGACGTATCCCCGCTTTCTTCGTGACAATGCCCGCTGGCTCGCGGGCGGTTTCCTGCTGACTTTCTTTTCGTCTTTCGGCCAGACGTTTTTCATTTCACTTTCTGGTGGTGCGATCATCAGGGAATATGGGCTTTCAAATGGTGAATGGGGTTTGCTGTATATGCTGGCAACGCTCGGCAGTGCGCTAACCCTGCCGTTTCTGGGCCGGATTGTGGATCACATTACGGTTGGTCAAACGGTATTGATAATCGTTCCGGCCCTGGCGCTGGCTGTTATCGCCATGAGTTTTTCGGACTCAATCGTTTTTCTTGTTCTCATCCTGTATTGTCTCAGGTTGTTCGGGCAGGGCATGATGACCCACACCTCTATGACCGCGATGGGCCGCTGGTATTCGGCACAACGGGGCAGGGCTGTTTCCGTTGCTGTCGTGGGACACCAGGCCGGTGAAGCGCTGCTTCCTGTCATTTTTGTCTATGCCCTGCTGGTTACCGGCTGGCGTGGCACATGGATCATGTCTGCTGTGTTCATTGCCCTTGTGGCGTTGCCTGTCATTTACATGCTGATGCGGGTCGAACGTGTGCCAAGCCAGGCGGAAAACAACGAAGCAGCAAAGTCAGCAATCCGGGACTGGACACGGGAGGAAGTGCTTCGCGATCCGTTGTTTTACGGTCTTTTGATAGCAGTCCTTGCCCCTTCGTTTATCGGAACAACCCTGTTCTTCCATCAGGATTACCTGATTGAATTGCGTGGCTGGGACAAGTTGCAGTTCTCACTTTCCTTTACGGTCATGGCTGTCATGACGTTCATTTTCGCCCTGATCGCGGGTCAGCTTGTCGACCGGTTTACAGCTGTAAAACTGCTTCCCTATTTCATTCTGCCGCTGGCTGCAGCCTGCATTGCCATGTGGGCGATTGAAGCAGTATGGGGAAGTTTTTTGTTCATGGGGCTTTTGGGTATTTCATACGGCTTTTCGTCAACACTTTTCGGGGCACTGTGGCCTGAGGTTTACGGCACCAAAAACCTTGGAGGCATTCGTGCGATCACAATCGCAATCATGGTCTTCGGGACAGCCCTTGGTCCCGGATTGACCGGATATCTGATTGACTTCGGGGTTTCCTATGGCCTGCAAATTCTGGTAATGGGCATTTACTGCCTTGCAGCCAGCGCAATAATGCTGTTTGTATCGCGCCAAATCACAGCCAGAAAACTGGCAGAAATCCAATAGCTGGAAACTCTCATGACTGTACGTGTCCGTTTCGCACCGTCTCCGACGGGTAACATTCATATCGGCAATGCGCGGCCTGCGCTGATCAACTGGCTTTTTGCCCTTCAGAACGACGGTGAGTTCGTTCTGCGGTTTGACGACACGGACAAGGAGCGCTCAAAGCAGGAATATGCGGATGGCATTGCACGCGACCTTGATTGGCTTGGCATAAAGCCGCACATCGTTGAGCGCCAGTCGGATCGTGCTGCCAGCCATGAGGCTGCCACGCAGAAGCTGAAAGATGCCGGACTGCTTTACGCCTGTTATGAAACGCCGGATCAGCTTGACCGCCAGCGCAAGCGTTTGGCAGCAAGGGGCAAGCCACCAATCTATGACCGTTCCGCACTGCGTCTTGACGATGAGCAGCGCAAGGAGTTGGAAGCAGAAGGTCTGAAGCCGCATTGGCGTTTTCTCTTGCCGAATTTCAAGGATGATCCGTTTGCTCCGGAACGTACGGAAGAGACTTGGGAGGACGTTATCCGCGGCAGCCAAACTGTGGATTTGGCCTCCATGTCCGATCCTGTTCTGATCCGTGCTGACGGAACGTGGCTGTATACACTTCCCAGCGTTGTCGATGATATCGAGCTTGGTATTACACACGTGTTGCGTGGAGACGATCACGTAAC
This sequence comes from Pseudomonadota bacterium, assembly GCA_039189355.1. GTDB lineage: Bacteria > Pseudomonadota > Alphaproteobacteria > Rhizobiales > Rhizobiaceae > JAALLB01. The sequence goes on along the minus strand of JBCCYR010000013.1, from coordinate 15,575 downwards.
GAATACGGGTGCCCAGATCGCAATTTTCAAGGCGCTGGGTGCACAGCCACCAATCTTTGGACACCATAACCTGCTTACAACGGAAAGCGGTGAGGGGTTGTCAAAACGGCTTGGCTCACTCTCTATTCACACTCTTGCAGAAGAAGGGTATGAGGCCATGGCTGTTGCCTGTCTGGCAGTGCTTACAGGTACATCTGGTCCGGTAGAAGCGCTCTTGACCATGGAAGAGTTGGTGGAAAAGTTTGATCCGACATCCGTCACCAAGTCTTCTGCAAAATTTGACCCTTCAGAACTCGACAGTCTCAACCGCCGCATTGTGCATCAGCTTGATCATGCATCGGTATCGGACCGTCTGGCAGCCATGAATATTGGTGGCGGGGAGGCTTTCTGGAACGCTGTTCGCGATAATCTTGAAAAAGTGGGTGACGCAAAAGAGCTGTGGGACATTGTCGAGAATGCAAAGCCTGTGATTGATGAGGATGACCGGGACTTTGTCGATACTGCAAAATCCTGCCTTCCGGACGGTGATATAACGCTTGAGACCTGGAGCAGCTGGATTTCTACCATCAAAGAAAGCTCTGACCGGAAGGGCAAAGGTTTGTTCATGCCGCTGCGAAAAGCACTGACCGGCATGGAGCACGGCCCGGAACTTGATAAACTATTGCCGCTTATTGGACGGGAAAGAACGCTGGCCCGACTATCCTGATGTTTTTGCCACCGGTAAAGGCGCGATCAGCGACACCGACACTCGGTTTGCTTGCTTCTACAAGATAGTCTTGTGCCTGCTTGAGCGAGAGGTCGGCAATCTGGTTGTCGTAAGTATCCGGCACTTCTGTCGGGTCTTTGCGGAAGTTTGGAATGCCAATCCGGATGGTTTCCGTTTTTGGCTTTTCAACTTCGCCCGTAGGGGCCGCATCAACGCTCTGACTGATGCCTGCAACTGAAAAGCGGCACTTATTCTCGGGGTTGTGGCTCTTCCTGTATGCAAAGGCAAACGGCTCATCCGCATAAGCCACTTCAGTCCTGTAACTGATCATATCTTCACTGTCCTGGCTTGGCATTCTATGTACATACAGGCCAACATCGGAGCTTGGGCACATGTTTTGGCAAAGCTCTTCATCGTAATCAAAGCGATCCGGTACAGTGGAAAAGCTTATCGGGAAATAATATCCGTCCGATTTGCGAACACACAGGGTGCGGTAAGTTCCGTATTGTGCGAAAAACCTTGAATCAGCCTCCACATCTTCGCCGTAGCGGCCCGTCCCGCGATCGCTATAAGTTCTGACCCCGAATATCTGCTCAAGCAGGGTCCTGCGGCGCGACTTCTTTTCAGGTTGGGTCGATGCCAGCCGGGTGCCGCCTCCGTTGCAGCCGTTAATCTCGATCTGGCGCAGCAGTTGCCGGCGTTTGCGTGAGGTGCCTGTCTGGTTCGATGACAGGCTTGCCCTCGTACGCTTCAGGGATGCAAGGTTTGCTTGCATCTTGTTGAGGCTGTCATTGATCCGACGGCACTGGTTGTTCCTGTTTTTCAGCAATCCGGTGCACCCATTCCTGCGGGCGGCACGTTTTGCCTTGCCGATCTGAAGCTGCTGTTTGCGGATGGCGTTATCGTATTGGCGGTATTTCTTCGAATTTCCGCCGCTGGGCCTGTTGAGAGATGCAAGTTGTGCATTCAGGCTCCTGCAAAGGTTTGAATTGCTTTGCGCGTGCGCCTTTTCGGGACTGGCAAAAAAAACTCCTGCTGCAACAGCAAACACCGGCAACGCAAGCAGCATGCCTGCGCCTGATCCTTGACCCGTTGCCAGAAGTTTATTGATCACTTCAATGTCTACCCGTTTGTCACCACAACAATATTGTTATTCGTTTGAGGTTAAAACATGATTGACATGAATGTTTCGTGAACAGCCATATTGCCGCATTTGCGAACGTTTAGTCTGTTTTCGAATCCAGTTGTATCGCCTGTACGGCAGCCAGGGCCGTCATGTTCAATACACCACGGGAGGTGACCGCCGGTGTAAGAATGTGAGCCGGTTTGCGTGTTCCCAGAATAATGGGGCCAACATGCAGGCCATCAGATGTTGCCTTGACTGCATTCATGGTAATGTTTGCAGCATCCAGGTTCGGGAAAATGAGCAAGTTTGCTTTGCCGGTCAGACGGCTGATCGGGAACACCTTCTGGCGTACTGCTTCATCCAGGGCTGTATCGCTGTGCATTTCCCCGTCAACTTCAAGATCAGGATCGCTCTCAAACAGGATTTCGGCTGCTTCGCGCATGATTTTTGAAGTTGCCATGGGGCGGGAACCAAAGTCGGAAGCTGACAGCAACGCTGCCTTTGGTGTGATGCCAAACCGTCGGATTTCCTTCGCCGCAAGCCTTGTCATTTCCGCAATCTGTTGGGCATCAGGATCCTCGGAAATGTATGTATCTGTCATGAACAATGCCCGGCGCTGGTCGATCAGCAGGCTCATGGCGTGAAGCGATTTTGCTTCCGGTATTCTGCCGATGATCTGGTCGAGATACTCTTTGTGTCTGATAAACCGGCCTTCCAGTCCGCAAATCATTGCATCCGCATCGTTGCGGACCATTGCCAGTGCGCCGATTGCAGTGGTGTTGGAACGTACGATGTTCCGCGCAGCATCAGGCGTTATTCCGTTTCTGCCTGAAACTTCCAGCATTGTATCCACATAGTCGCGATAACGGTCATCGCGTTCGGGATTGATGACTTCAAAATCTTCGCCCGGTTTGATGCTGAGACCAAATTTCTTTAACCGGTGTTTGATCACATCCGGTCTGCCGATCAGGATGGGCTGGCAAATCTTGTCTTCCATGGCGATTTCACAGGCACGAAGAACCCGTTCATCTTCACCATCAGAGAAGATTACCCGTTTCGTTACAGAGCTGGCTTTTTCAATGATCGGTTTCATGATCAAGCCGGAGCGGAATACGAAACGGTTCAATTGATCATGGTATGCATCAAAATCCTTGATGGGGCGGGTTGCTATGCCACTGTTCATGGCGGCTTTTGCAACTGCTGGCGCAATCCTCAAAATCAGACGCTGGTCAAAGGGAGAGGGGATCAGATAATCCGGACCGAAAGTCGGAGTGTCGCCGCTGTAGGCGCCTGCAGCGGCTTCTGACGGCTCTTCCCTGGTAAGGTTGGCAATTGCCTCAACCGCAGCAATCTTCATTTCTTCGTTGATGGTTGTTGCCCCGACATCTAGTGCGCCACGGAAAATGAACGGGAAACACAGAACATTGTTGACCTGGTTTGGATAATCCGATCTTCCCGTACAAATCATCGCATCCGGACGCGCTTCGCGGGCCAGTTCCGGCATGATTTCCGGAGTCGGATTCGCCAGGGCCATGATGATGGGATTATCTTCCATTTCCTTTAGCATTTCCGGCTTGAGAACGCCGGCAGCAGAAAGACCGATAAACACATCCGCACCAGGCATCAGCTCTTCAAGTTTGCGCATATCCGTCTTCTGGGCATAAGCCTGCTTATAGCGGTCCATGCTTTTGTTTCGACCATCCCAGACAACGCCTTTTGAATCTGAAACCCAGATATTTTCCCGCTTGGCTCCCATTGAGACCAGAAGATTGAGGCACGCGATCGAAGCAGCACCTGCACCGGAGGCAACGATTTTTACCTCGGAAAGCTTTTTGCCTGCATGTTCGAGGCCGTTTCGCACGCCTGCTGCTACAATAATGGCTGTTCCATGCTGATCATCATGAAAAACCGGGATTTTCATGCGTTCCCGCAACTGTTCCTCAATCAGGAAACACTCCGGTGCGCTGATATCTTCAAGGTTTATGCCGCCAAATGTCGGTTCCAGTGCGGAAACAACATTGCAGAATTTGTCGACATCTGTCTCGTTGACTTCAATATCGAAAACATTCACATCGGCAAATTTCTTGAACAAGACTGCCTTGCCTTCCATAACCGGCTTGGAGGCGAGTGGGCCAATGTTACCCAGTCCCAGAACTGCCGTGCCGTTGGAAATCACTGCAACGAGATTGGCACGTCCGGTATAGTCTGCTGCTGTCTCGGGCTCTGCTTCGATGTGCAGGCAAGGGGCTGCAACGCCCGGCGAATAGGCAAGAGCCAAATCCCGTTGGTTGCCAAGGGGTTTGGTGGCGTTGATCTCGAGTTTCCCGGGCTTCGGATTGATGTGATAAAAAAGCGCGCCTTCTTCCAGTTCATTGGCCGGTTTGTAGGTTTTCGTTTTTTTTGACATATTACTTTAACTAATCCTTGCAAGTTATTGTTGAAATGACCTTTTGGTGTTGGAAATTTCTTTATTTTTCGCCATTCTGCCGAAATATGCGTACCTTTAATAGAACGTGGGCTCCATGAACGCACAGAAGTTGTGGTTTTGTCAGATATTCCAACAACATGGCTTGCCTCACGAGAATTACGCGATAAGTGGAGCGTAAGGTTTATCGCGGGCAGTTATGAATTTCCATAACAAATCGGGAAATAGTGTTTTGCGTAAACCACTGAGTTTGTTTTGAGGGAAAAATTGATCGTGTTTACTGCTACCCCTGAAAGCGGTGCTGTCTGGATAACCGGGGCAAGTGAGGGCATAGGCAAGGCTGTTGCTGAGCAGATGGCTGCAGACGGGTTTACCGTTTACGCGTCCGCCCGCTCCGAAGACAAGTTGAAAAAAATCGCCGAAGATTTCTCCGGCTCAGGCAAAATCCTGCCGATTCCGCTGGATGTCACGGACAGGGCTGCCTGCAAGGCGTGCATTGAAACCATCATACAGGAATCCGGAAAACTGGCGGTGGTAATCCTGAACGCAGGTACATTCGCTCCCATTCGCGGCAAAGACCTCAAGTTTGAAGACTTTGAGTTGACCCTTGATGTGAATGTTTATGGCGTTCTCAACGGCCTTATTCCGGCAGTTGAAGCCATGAAAGATGCGGGACAGGGACAGGTTGCCATTGTTTCATCGGTAGCAGGATATGGTGGTTTGCCGAAAAATGCAGGTTACGGAATCTCAAAGGCAGGGCTGATCAACATGGCTGAAAGCCTGAAGTTTGACTTCGACAAAATGAACATCAAGCTTCAGATCATCACTCCAGGCTTTATCGATACGCCGCTGACGAAGAAGAATGATTTTCCAATGCCGTTCCTGATGGATGTTGATGCTGCTGCGGAACGGGTAGTGAGCGGATTGAAGACAAACGCCTTTGAAATCACCTTCCCGCGGCGCTTTACCTATATGTTGAAGTTCCTGAACCTCTGGTGCTATCCGGTCTATTTCTGGCTGGTCAAGCGTGGTACAGGCTCAGGGTAGATCTCAGGAATGCTTGTAAAACATTTGACGGACATCGATTGATTCCGTTTTGAAGCCTGCTTCACAGTAATGGAAATAAAATTCCCACATCCGCTTGAAGCGTTCATCGAAACCGAGTTTTCTGACGTCGTCCCATTTTTCCCAGAATTTCAAGCGCCACGCTTCCAGGGTTTTCACATAGTCTTGCGGGAAAATACGTTCGTACGCGAGCTTCAAGCCTTGCTCTGATGTCACGTTTTGCAATGCCGACGGGGAAGGCAGCATCCCACCAGGGAATATGTATCTCTGAATGAAATCGGCGCGCTTGCGGTAGTTTTCAAAACCAGAGTCCTGGATCGTAATGATCTGCAAGCCGGCAGTTCCGCCGGGCTTCAGGCAATCCCTGACCTTGTTGAAATATGTCGGCCAGTATTGTTCGCCGACGGCCTCGAACATTTCAATGGAGGCTATCTGGTCGTATTTTCCGGTTTCATCCCGGTAGTCCTGAAACCTGAATTCAGCTTTTTCCTGCAGACCAGCCTTCTGAATGCGCTGACGGGCATAATTCAACTGCTCTTGTGATATGGTAAGGCCTGTTACGCGGGCTCCGATCTTGCGTGTCACAAACTCAGCAAAACCGCCCCAACCGCAGCCAATCTCAAGCACATGACTTTCTGGGGTGATCCCCATATTCTTTGCAAGTGAACGGTATTTGTCCTCTTGCGCGCGTTCAAGCGAATTGGCACCGTCTTCATAAATTGCCGACGAATACGTCATGCTTGGATCGAGCCACAAACTATAAAAGTCGTTGCCGAGGTCATAGTGCGCTGCGATATTGCGTTTTGAGCCATTCCGGCTGTTCCGGTTCAACCAGTGGCGAATGTTTCCAACCAGATTGATGATTAGGTTTTGGGTGGCAACGTCTTCGTATATGGACCGGTTTTTCAGAAAAAATTCCAGCATTTGCGTTGCATCCGGGCTGTCCCAGTCGCCATTCATGTAGCTTTCGGCCGCACCGATGGTTCCGCCAGTTATGACCTTTCTAGGCAGATGCCAGTTATTCAGAACGATATGGGCTTCGGGACCCGGATTACCGGAATCAAAGCCGTAGCGTTCTCCACCCGGCAGCTGAAGTAAAAGCTTTCCCTTTTCGACCTTCACAAGCAGATCAAACGCCTTCCTTGCAACAAAGGGAATGGTTCTGCGTTTTTCAGAAAAGTTGGATTTGTCTACCAGTATGGTGCTGTTAAACTCAGTAGATACAGACATGTCCCGCGCTCCGCTTTACTCGCCCGGAACCATTTTTTTGCCATTTGTTATGTAGGTTGCTTCCCGTGGCGCAGATGGTTTTGGGCGCAACTTTATGCCTTTCAACCATAGAAACAGTGCCTCAAAATGAATTCCTGCAATAATTTTCAATGATAAACCAAGCGTTTGTGAAATGCCAAGCAAAAGCTTTGTGGTTTTCAAAGATTGTTGATAGCCGGAAAATGTGGCGGAAAGTATGGGCCCCTCGGCGTCATGCTCCAATATCCGTATGCGCAGATTGTCATCCGGTGGATGAATTCTGAAATCATATCTCAGATCCATATCCAGAAACGGGGATACATAAAACCGCTTGTCTGCAGATTGTCGTATGGATGCATTGCTTTCCAAATCCGGGCTGACCTGTGCCACATAAGAGTGAGATTGGCCAAAGGTATTGTGAACCTGATAGACCAATGCGGTGATTTCATCCCGGCTGTTGTAACAATAATAAATCGACAGCGGATTGAATGTGTATCCCAGGACGCGCGGATTGCACCATAACAAGACTTTTGAGGGTTGTTCCAAACCGCCCTTCAGCAGCAATTCGTCGATGTTATCACGTAGGCTTGTCCCATCTCTCTTTCCATGATCCTTTTCGTGAAACGAGACGAGATTGCCACTATTTACCGAGAAAACTTTCGAAACTCCAGAAGCTTCAACCAGCCTGTCCAGATCAATCAGCAGCGAGAAAACCTTGTAGTTGAAGCGGTGCGCTTTGGGTTTCATTCTGGCATGCATGACCTTGCCGAAATACAATACGGCAGGGTCGGAAATTGCTGTGCTGGGTGTCTTATTTTTCATTATTCAGCAGCATCAACGAGATATTCGCGGTCCGTTTGCTGATTGGCAGCGAACGGCAGGGTATGATTTTCACTTTGCTCCCAGGGAATGACACCGCCAAGAGCCCTTGCGACATCGAGGCCGGACTTCAGGCCATCTTCATGAAAACCATAACCACACCAGGCTCCGCAGAACCATATGCCATCCTTGCCTTGTATTTCATGAAGCCGCGCCTGGGCTTCCACGGCTTTTGTGTCAAACAGCGGATGAGAGTACTGGAAGCGGTTGAGAGTGAGTTCTGATTTCGGTTCTTTCAAGGGGTTCAGCGTTACGAACAACGGGCAATCGTTGTTGATATCCTGCAATTGGTTCATCCAGTATGTAACAGAGACATCGCGCTCGTCCTCAACACGTTTTCCGCCAAGATAATTCCATGAGGCCCAGGCATTTCTGCGCTTTGGCATTAATGCTGTATCCTGATGTAGCCAGACATCATTGGATACATACCGGATTGAACCGAGTATTTCCTGCTCCAGACTTGTCGGCTGGCTGATCATTTTGAGGGTTTGATCAGAGTGGGATGCCATGATCACCTGGTCGAATAGTTCAGCATGACCGGTTTCGTCCGTTACCAGAATCCCTGCTGGTGTACGTTCAACCCTGATTACAGCGCATCCGGTTCTGAATTCTGCGTTTGTGTCCTGTGCAAGTGTTGCAACGTATTCGCGGCTTCCCCCGGTAACGGTGCGCCATCTCGGGCGTTGCTTCTGTATCAGGGAATGGTTTTTCATGAACCGGATCAGGCTTTCTGCAGGAAACTCCAGCATCTTGCTTGAAGGCGTTGACCAGATTGCAGATGTCATTGGTACGAGATAGTCATTCTTCAGACGTTTTGAAAAGCCCGCCTGATGCAGATAATCGTTCAACGTCAGCCCGCACAGGGCGCCGCTCTGCAAATCCTGCCTGGCTTTTCTGTTAAACCTGAAAATGTCCCGGAGCATGCGCAAGAAGCTCGGAGACAACAGATTGCTTGGTTGTGCAAATACGCCTTTAAGTTTCGAGCCGCACCATTCAAGCTTTCCGTCTTCCAGTGATACGGCGAACGTCATCTTGGATGGTTGGGTTGCGATCCCGAGGTGATTGAAAAGACGCGTCAAAAGCGGATAGTTTTGCTCGTTGTAAACGATGAAGCCGGTGTCTACGGGGATAGTCTGGCCATTATGTTCAACGTTGACGGTAGCAGAGTGTCCTCCGAGCCGGTCCTGCTTTTCATAGAGTGTGACATGGTTTGATTTAGCCAAAGCCCAAGCGGCGGAGTTCCCGGAAATACCGGATCCGATAACTGCTATTTTCATATTTTTGAAAAGCCCCGTGTTTAAGTTTCACAAGTAGTTAGAGCGCTTTGCGAGCCTTGCAAGTCAAAGCGTCCAGCAAATTTCATATTTCGAATTAAGTAACGTGTCGCTACTTGTAATTGTTTCGGGGATTTGAATTATTTCAGGACTATTTTGTCGCCTTCGCGGGCAATGCCGCATTCCGGCATTTTCTTCCTGATGAACGTTTCTATCTTTTCAAGGTCTTTGTCTGTCCTGAAAGGCATGTGATGAAAAGCCCTGAAGGAACCGGCATTTGCACTCTCGCAGAGCCGCATGCCTTCCTCATAAGTCGAGTGTCCATATCCCTCAAACTCCGGCAGTTCGGCGTCTGTGAGGCTGCAATCGTAGATAAACAAATCCACTCCATCTATCAATTTCAGAACATTCTCATCAGGTTTGTTTGGGATGTGTTCAGTGTCGGTAATGCAGGCAAAGGATTTTCCGTTGAAATCGATCCGGTATCCGGTTGCACCACCCGGATGATTCAATGCAGTGGTTCTGACAACGATATCTTCGGACAAATTGAACGTATCGCCTGACTTGATATCGTTATATGCAACGTTTGCAGAAAAAACATCAGGTCCAACCGGAAAATAAGGTCTGCGCATCAGATTGAGGACAGTGTCCTCAGTACTGCTGCTTCCATCCAGATCTCCGCAATAGACATCGAGTTTGCGTCCCTCTTCAAAGAACGGAGCGAAAAACGGAACACCCTCAACGTGATCATAGTGCGCATGAGTCAAAAGCATGTGAAGTTTCTGCTCCGGACGTGCCGTGATCAATGAACTTCCCAATTGCCGAAGTCCGGTGCCTGCATCAATGACAATCGTGTGATCACCGCAGGTGACTTCAATGCAATTGGTATTACCGCCTGCACGCTGAAATTGCTGACCGGGCGCCGGCAAGGTACCGCGCGTTCCCCAGAATGTGACTTCAATCCCGTTCATATAGTTTTTCCATTCTTATTATTGCTTCGGGACGATGATTTCTAATCAGCAGGTTTTTGCTGCACTCAGTTCACGGCGTGCTTCGCCGAGTTCGGCTGTTGTCTTGCTGAGACGCGATGCTAGTTCTCTCATGACTTCCACGCCCAGCTCAGGGACTTGTGTTACAAGGCCCAAAAAGTGTTCTTTCTTTATCTTCAGGGTATGTAATTCCTCTGTAGCCCTTACGGTTGCGGTTCTGGGAACGTCACAAAGAATGGAAATCTCGCCGATAAACTCGTCTTTGCCGAGATTCGCCACAACGACTTCTCCTGCATCCGTTTCAACGACAACGTCTGCGACGCCATCGACAATAACATAGGCCGCATCACCGACTTCTCCTTGCTTGAACAGGGATTGTCCAGCCTTGTAAACTTTCCTGTCAGACGCGAAAGCGAGCAATTTGAGTTTGCCGGGGTCAATGCCCGCAAACAATGGGATTTTTCGCAGCATTTCCACTTCGTCGGTAAGTGTAGCCATGTCTGTCGGCCCTCCTATCCGGTTAACTGCTTGTAGCGTTGGCTCTCTGACACAACGCGTTCTGCAGTATCATCTTCTACCAGCTCTCCACCTTCAAATATAAGTATTCTGTCGAACATTTCAGCAAAGCCCGGTTGCATTGGTGCCCATATGACACCCATTTTATTGCCATCTGGTTTAGATTCTGCACGTCTGAACACCATTTCAATCATGTCTGATTGCTCTCTAACACTCAGGCTGTTCAGGGCCTGGTTGGCGACCAGAACGTCAGGGTTTTTCAACAATGCACGCGCGAGGTGAAGTTTTTGACGCTGGGTCTCTGAAAGTCTTTTACCACCGGATCCAATGTTGAACGTCAGTCCCATGCGAAATACGTCATCTGTGAGTTCAAGTTCGTCCAGCAAGTCCCGAATTGCCGCTGAAACCCGTTCATACCCCTCAGCCACCGTATTTGATACGCGTCCCAGCAGAACATTGTCCTGAATCGATGCAGCACTGTTGTATGTGTCTGTTTCGTAAAATGCGATTGGCATGACTGGTAATGTTTCGAGTTTTTCTCTCAACGCCTTGCGGGCAAGGAGTATTTTCTCCTGCAAGTCTTCAGTCAGCAACCCCAAACGGTTCTGTTCTTCAATGTATGAAAGGGACAGCCGCATGATCAGACTGCGCTGGTTTTCCGTGATGCTTGCAAGCGGCTGATCGCCTATCTTTGACAAGATTTCCTTGTAAACGGGCAAATCGTCCGGATCCATGTAGCTCAATTGGTCAAAGAACGGATTTTCCGGGTCCAGATCTCCAAAGAGCTCGAGTGTTGTGGACGCGACTTCCTTGCCCATTTTGAAAAGCGGCTCATGCAATGCATTGTCATCCAGTATCTTGCGGATGATTTCATTGCCGGGCAGGGCATCAGGTTCAAAGCCCTTTGCGACGGCTGTGCCAAAAAGCAGGTTTTCTCCAACAGAGGATTGCGTGTTGTACTTTTCAGGGTCAAATGGTTCAACGAATTCATCAAAGTTAAGTTCTACGAGGCGGTCTCTGAAAATCTTTCTTGCTTCGAGAAGTGCCGATGCCAGTTCCGGAAACTCTTCCGGGTCCAGTGACCCACGAAGCCCAAGCGCCCTGATGTCTTCTTCCATTTGAACATCGGTAAGCACTTCCCTCAGTCTTTCCTTCAATTCTTCAACGTTTGTTACTCCGGCGCGTTCGTAGTCGATCCAGTCCGTATCAAACTCAAGATGGAAATTGGCAGAACGTTTCCGCTCAAGTTTGGTCAGGTTATCAAGGTTTGAGTCTACGGCTTCAGGATTATTGGGCTGATTTTTCAGGACGTATGTCAGTGTGTCGAAAACACTCCCCTGAGGGAAGTAAGTGCTGCCATCAAGAAACGAAACACGCCGCCCCAGCATATGTTCCGGCTGATCTTCCAACGGTTTGTCATCAAGTGTTATCTTGCCGCTTGTTGCAGGCTGAACCCGCGCCAACACCTCGGTGAAGGTCGATGCTCCACTGCCGAATCCACCTACAACGGCCACCTTTTCAGACTTGCCGATGTTGACTGTTGCTGACTCGATGAGTTTCGAGCCGGAGTCATCTTCCACGCCAAGTCTGCTAACTTCATAACCCTGGTTGATATGGGGAACGTCCGTGTCCGGGACCTGGTGCAGTTCTTTTGGCTGCAGTTCGTCTCCCGTAAACTGTTCTATGATCTGCGCATAGCGCACTTCCACAGTCAGGCGTTTCTGGTCATGATCGATAAGCCCCCGCACAGGCGCAGGAAGGTCCTTGTACGCAACAATCACGCCAAGTAGCTGTCCAATGTCGAGCGTTCCGCGGATCGCGAGATAACCACCAACGGCATAGAAAAAGAACGAGAGGAACTGGATCAGCAGGTTATTGATGAACTTGACGCTGAATTTGCGCTGAAACAGTTCGAAGCGAATGAAAAACAAACGCCCCAAGATGCTGGTCATTTCAGCGCGCTCGTAATTGGTAGTATCGTTTGTGTGTGCTTCCTGGATGCCCTCGACAACCTCGCCGAGGCGTCCTGCAAATTGACGGGCAGCAATCTGACGCTGTTTGCCGAGCTCAATCAACCGGCGTCGCAGAATGGGAATAAGCCAGGCCTGAAACGCAATAACGATCATGGTTGCGATGCCGAGGTACACATTCTGGAGGAAGATAAACAACAATGCCACAAGCGCCTGACCACCGAGAAACAGTGGTTGCGTGAAAGCATCGCCGATGAATTCACCCATTGGTTCCACTTCATCCTTGATCATGCTTGCTATTTCAGAAGCACGGGTTCTACGGAAACGGGAAAGTGGATAGCGCAACACGCGGTCGAAAAGCTCGTACCTCAAGCGGCGGAGAATGCGTTCTCCCATGCGGCCCTTGTAGGTGTTGATGTAAAGTTTGAACAAGCCATTGGCGACAACGAGGGCCAGAAATGTAATCGAAAGCGCCCAAAGGAAGCCTATACGTTCGAACTCAAACCCTTCGAAAAGCATGATGGGGCGTCCGAATAATGTTTCCCCAAAAGGCAAATGCATCTGAAGAAAAAAGCCGGTATCGCCCGGATTTTCGAAGCCGACACCCTGGATCGGTTCGTTTACGATGCGCTTTGGCAGTTCCAGACTTAAAAAGTAAGTGGGCATGGAGGCCAGAATGACGACCAACATCCATAGCTGGTCACTACGGGAGTGCCGCCAGACATATTTTAAGAGATTTCTCTCCATAAGTACTTCTTGTTCTATGACCGCCGGTATGATCAACCAGCAGTAGCCACCCCTCGAATGCAAAATAGCAACTAAATCTCATTAGGAAAGTGATTTTTGGTCTTATTCCCGTGATTGGCGTTCAAAACTTGAAATAATGATGATGCGACGCCATTTTCGGCAGATACATAAAAAGAAAGTGATTTTCCCATGTCCCGAGAAGCAACGATTTCTCCAATCCGAGAATGGCTTATTGATGAGGCACTCGGTGATACGGATGTAGTCGATCTTTTCGAGGCGATGTGTCTCAAAATGGCAGGCGTCGGCATTCCCATCGAAAGGGCAAGGTTGATATGGCCAACACTGCATCCCCTGTTTCAGGCGGAAACCGTCATATGGGACAGAGGCGAAAAAGCCAGGCTGGAACAGTTTGAACATCAGGACCAGGCTTCTGACTCATGGAATGTCAGCCCACTCAAGTTTGTCATTGATACTGACCTGGAAATGTTGCGCAGGGAACTCAGCGGCCCTAACAAACTGCTCGACTTTGAACTCATCCGTGAACTGAGTGAGGAAGGTTATACGGATTACGTCGTTCTTGCCACCAAGCTTGAAGGAACTTCGTTCAGAGTGCGTGATGATGGCAGCAACAAGGGTATTCTGGTCAGCTGGAGTACAAAAAAAGAAGGCGGTTTCACTGGTGACGACATATGGGCATTGCAAAAGCTCCAGCGCCGTTTTGCTGTTGCTTGCAAAACCGTAATCCAGTCGAGAATTGCTTGTAATATTGCAACAACATATCTTGGAAAACGGGCTGGTGATAATGTCCTGAATGGTCAGATCAGGCGCGGCGATGGTGCGCGTACCAAGGCGGTGGTCTGGTATTCCGATCTTCGTAATTCCACCAGCCTTGCAGAAACCATGGAACCCTCTGATTATTTCGGTCTGCTGAATTCGTATTTTCTGGCGACGGCAGAACCCGTGGTTGAAAATGGCGGAGAAATCCTGGACTTCATTGGTGATGCCGTTCTGGGTATTTTCCCGATTGAGGACGACCGTCACCTCAAGGATGCTGCGCATGCTGCAAACAATGCCCTTGATGCGGCAATGAAACGTGCTCAGGAGTCAAATGCTGAACGATTGAATAATGGCCAGGAACAGTTCAAGTTCGGTATCGGCATTAATTCCGGAGAAGTCATGTTCGGAAACATTGGTATCCCTTCACGGCTGACATTTTCCGTAATCGGCCCAACTGTGAATCAGGTTGCCCGGATAGAAGGAATGACCAAGCTTGTTCAGCAAACGGTCTTGGCAGACAAGACAATTGCTTCATTTGACAAGGCACGCTGGAAATCAACGGGCATGCACAAACTGGATGGTGTGCTTGAGCCAGTGGAACTGTTTGCGTTTCAGAGTAATGAAATGGGCATAGCGGCTGAATGAAACCGGCACATGATCGATAACAAACCACCACCATAACCGGGCGGTTATGGTGGAAAAGCCGTTTGCTATTGGACCGGGAAGTAATCCTGTAAATCGCCTTCCCGATATACGTCTGTTGTTGCACAGTGCAGTGCTCCGCCGAAAGCGTAAGCATCCCGGAACGGGACCGGAAGGACTTCAAGTCCCAGTTTGTCGAACTGCTCCATCTGGTTGACCTCTGACGCTTCTACGCAGACGGTCTTTTCATCCACCATAAGCACATTCATGGAAAGCCATACGGATGAATAACAAAGGGGTGGCGGTGTGTTGTGCGCCGGACGCGCCGCATCAACAATTTCCCAATCGTTCTTGTGGAAATATTCGCGCTGGTCATCCGGAAGGCGACGATCCGGATTGTTGATGATCAGGCCGGGCCGGATCGGCGTGAAGGTTGCATCAATGTGAATCGGATACGGATCACCCGGAAAATTCACCGCGCGCACGCGGTGATCCGGGAAGTGGCGACGAAGCCACTCAATCCCCTTGAGGTTTGTTGTGAAGCCGTGCTGTACGATCAGGTCTTTGCCAAAACGAAGGACGTCGGCTGCATCAAACATGGGTTCTTCTTCGGTCGTGACGAAGAATTTGTCAGCTGTCCATTCCAGACGTTTTTCCACGCCAATCGTGTCTGCCAGATAATCCTTGCGGTAGGAGGCATCCGTCATGCGTGGCTTCGGTGCAGCGGTATGTCTGAACCCGGGGTCTTCCTCGAAGTATTTCTGCATCAGCGGCCGATAGCAGAGGTATTCAAAAAAGCGGCAACGGTAGGACATGGTTGCTTCCAGCATTTCCTTGCCAACAGTGAGGATCACATCGCGTGGCGGCATGCAGCCGAAAGAAGAGGGATTGTCCCAGTCGGGTGTTGAAACGGGTTGGGAAAAGTCAATCGGGGTAGGGCGATCGACCCTAACGCCGCGACTTTTGAGCGTTCTCGCGAAATTGTCGAGTTGCTCGTTGGCCTTGTCGACCGTCTCCCGGATGCGGGGCCCCCATTGCCCTTTCATGTCGCTGTCTTCGGGAACTTTTGCATCAAGAGCCGGTTCTGAAGGGGGGATCATGCAGCCATCTGCCACTCCTACAATCACATGCTTGAGCGGTGACCACTCATCCCAGGATTTGACGATGGTTTTGGACGGTTTGGTGTTCATGTGTTTCCCCAACTGGTTTTT
>JBCCYR010000012.1:0-18391 GCA_039189355.1 Pseudomonadota bacterium | reverse complement strand
GTCGCCGAGACGCTCCTCACCACGACCACCTCGACCGAGGCGCCGACGACCACCGAGGCGACCACGACGACGACCGAGGCCACGACCACCACGACGGCGGGATGAACTGAGTGCAAAAATTCTTTCCGAGAATGATGCCGACAAGCGCCTCGACATGATCACGCAAGCCTACAAGATGACCACTGATGAAGTTGCATACATTCCGCTGCATCAGCAGGGTCTTGCTTGGGGCGTATCATCAAACGTTGATCTGGTACAACGTGCCGACAACGAATTCATGATGTACTACGTTAAAATGAAATAAGTCTTTGACCTTTCATGCCCTGCCAATTGGCGGGGCATGAGTTTTTCCTATGCTCGCATTTGTTATTCAACGTATTTTGCAGTCTGCCTTGGTGATGTTGATCGTCGCCCTGATCGCCTTTGTCATGTTCACATTCATCGGCGACCCGGTAGACCAGATGGTCGGTCTTGAGACAACTCTGGAAGAGCGCGAGCAATTGCGCGAACGCTTGGGATTGAAAGATCCGATTCCCGTCCAGTTTCTCAACTTTGTCGGCAAGGCAGTACAGGGCGATTTCGGAATTTCCTACCAGTTCAAGCGCCCGGTTGCGACCATGATCGGAGAGCGCCTGCCAGCGACACTTGAGCTGTCTTTTGTATCTGCCCTTTTTGCCTTGATTGCAGGCATTCCCATGGGCGTTTATACGGCACTCAGGCGTGACAGCATCATTTCAAAGTTCTTCCTGACTGTTTCGCTTATTGGCATATCGCTGCCGACTTTCCTGATCGGCATCCTGCTCATCTTTGTATTTGCGGTACAGCTGCAATGGCTGCCAAGTTTTGGCCGTGGTGAAACCGTGCAACTTGGCTGGTGGTCGACCGGATTACTAACCGAGTCCGGCATCAAGGCACTGATCATGCCCGCCATAACGCTTGGGCTTTTCCAGATGACACTGATCATGCGTCTGGTGCGTTCCGAAATGCTGGAAGTCTTGCGCACGGACTACATAAAATTTGCCCGCGCCCGCGGGTTGCGGGACCGGGCGATCCATTTTGGCCATGCGCTGAAAAACACGCTTGTTCCGGTGATAACGATTACGGGTCTGCAGCTCGGTGCCATTATTGCTTTTGCCATTATCACGGAAACAGTTTTCTCATGGCCCGGCATGGGGCTTCTGTTTCTTCAGGCGGTACAAGACGTCGATATACCAATTATGTCGGCTTATCTGCTGATGATCGCATTCCTGTTTGTAATCATCAATTTGATTGTCGATCTACTTTATGTGTTTGTTGATCCGCGTATTCGAATAACGGGCGGTGAAACGTGAGGGTTTGTTGATGTCGAATGTGATGGGGGAAGAAACTGCAGCACGTGATAAGGCTGCTGGAAGACCGGAAGGTGTTGTCCGCAAAGGCCTTCTTGAATCGATCTTTGACTCTGATGTCTGGCATTCGTTCAAGCGGTCAAAGATCACCATTGTTGCAGCTGTTGTAACCTTTCTGATTTTCTTTAGCGCACTGTTTGCCCCGCTCATTGCGCCACAAAATCCGTTTGACCCCGCCAATCTTTCCCTGATTGACTCCCTGATCCCGCCAGTATGGGAAGAGGGTGGAGACAGCAGGTTCCTGCTTGGAACCGATGATCAGGGAAGAGGAATTCTGTCCACGCTGTTGTATGGTTCGCGCATATCCCTCGCGGTTGGCTTTGCATCCGTCATATTTGCCGCAATTCTCGGAATTTCTCTTGGTCTTTTGGCCGGTTATGCCGGTGGCAGAACCGATGCAATCATCATGCGCATTGCCGATATTCAATTGACCTTTCCGGCCATTTTGATCGCATTGCTGATTGATGGTTCAATCCGTGGGGCATTGGGCGGCATCAACCGTGAGCAATCTGCGTTTTATGTTCTTGTCTTCTCGATTGGGCTTTCATTCTGGGTGCAGTATGCGCGGACTGTCCGTTCTTCCACACTGGTTGAAAAGAACAAGGAATATGTCCAGGCAGCCAGGCTGATTGGACTACACCCGATCAAGATCATGGTGCGGCACGTGCTGCCAAACGTCATGGGGCCGGTTCTGGTTATTGCCACGATCAATCTTGCGCTTGCGATCATTACCGAAGCAACACTCTCGTTTCTTGGTGTCGGCATTCCACCAACCCAGCCATCGCTTGGAACCATGATCCGGATCGGCAATGACTTCCTGTTTTCAGGGGAATGGTGGATCACCATGTTTCCGGGCGTCATGCTTGCCCTGCTTGTACTTGCCGTAAACCTGCTCGGCGACTGGCTGCGCGATGCGCTTAATCCGAGGTTACGATGATGTCTGAAGTACTTGTATCCGTTAAGGATTTGGTCGTTGAATTTCCGATGCGCAAAGGCACGCTTACCGCGGTAAATGGCATCAGTTTTGATATCATAAAAGGTGAAATGCTTGGTGTGGTTGGTGAATCCGGTGCCGGAAAGTCAATGACTGGCGCTGCAATTATCGGGTTGATTGAACCTCCGGGACATATAGCCAATGGCGTAATTCATCTGCGGGATGAACGTATTGACAACCTCCCTCCGGAAGTCATGCGCCGCATCCGCGGGAAGCGGATAGGGGTAATTTTCCAGGATCCGTTGACCTCCCTGAACCCGCTTTACACGGTTGGACAACAATTGACCGAAACCATGGAATATCATCTTGGCGTGAGTTCTGCAGAGGCCAGAAAACGGGCAATTGCGCTTCTGGATCGCGTTGGCATTCCCAATCCTTCAGTCCGCGTGGACCAGTATCCTCACCAGTTTTCAGGCGGTATGCGCCAGCGTGTGGTGATTGCCCTTGCCCTTTGTTCCGATCCGGAAATCATTATTGCTGACGAGCCGACTACGGCTCTTGATGTATCCATTCAGGCTCAAATTCTTGATCTTATCCGGGAACTAGCAAAGGAACGGGAAGTCGGCGTGATACTCATCACCCATGACATGGGTGTAATAGCTGAAACAACGGATCGCGTAGCGGTGATGTATAACGGTGAAATTGTTGAAACCGGGAAAACCGAAAAGGTTTTGGGTGAGCCGGAACATGATTACACAAAAAGTCTGATTGCTGCTGTTCCCAGACCTGACCGGAAGTTTCACCGGTTCCCGCAAATAAGTTACGGCGGACGGGAAACCGTCTTCAAGATTGAAGACCTGGCCCGCAACTGGCCACAATCGGATGCATCCGAAGGGCTGCTGGTAGAAGTGAAAAACATCACCAAGAAATTTGTTGAGCGCTCAAGTTTCATTCCGTCAAGAAGAAAGTATTTCACTGCGGTTGATCAAGTCAGTTTTGGAATAAGGACCGGCGAAGTGTTTGGGCTAGTCGGGGAGAGCGGGTCCGGAAAATCCACAATTGCCCGGATGATTGCAGCCCTCTATGAACTTGATGGCGGCGAAATCGACTTTGATGGCAAGATGGTCTCGCGCCACGATAAGAACGCAATGTTTGAATTCCGCCGCCAGATTCAGATGATTTTTCAGGACCCTTACTCATCGCTGAACCCGCGTCACCGTGTAGACCACATTATCGCGGAGCCGGCCCTGCATCTTGGAGTAATTCCGAAAGAACAAGTCAAAGACCGTGTGGCTGAATTGCTTGACCGGGTTGGACTTGGCGCGGAAGCCGGCCTTAAATATCCGCATGAGTTTTCCGGAGGTCAGAGACAGCGCATCTCGATTGCCCGCGCATTGGCAACGCAGCCCCGCTTTCTCATTTGTGACGAGCCGACGAGCGCTCTGGACGTTTCTATCCAGGCCCAGATTCTTAACATTCTGAAAGACCTGCAGGAGCATCTCGGATTGACGATGCTTTTTATCAGTCATGATCTTCCGGTTGTGCGCCAGATGTGCGATCGGGTGGGTGTGCTAAAGGACGGACAGTTGCTGGAAATACAGGAAACCGACCAATTGTTCAGTGATCCCGAAAATGCCTATACCAAGGAACTTTTGCAACTCATGCCTAAAACAGACGTACTTTCAACGGAAGGTTTGGAAGTATAAGGTTTCAGAACAAACTGCCCTGATCTGCAGAACCGGTTTTTCTTTGCTTTTGGGGTCTGCTTGTTGATGCAGGTTTGTCACCACCGCCTGAAGCAATTGCAGCGATTTCACCGTCTCTGAGCTCAACAGCAAAGGCTTCTCCTGCTTTGACAGCTTTGGCTGAATTGACGGGTTGTCCTTCAGCATTTCGAACAACCGCGTATCCGCGTTCCAGAACGGCCTTGTAGGAAAGGCTGCCAAGCAGGCGCTCGGCCTGATCAACCCGGTTTCTGGTTGTAACGACATAATTGGTGAAAGCAGAATCAGCCCTGTGCCCGAGTGTTTCGAGCTTTTCATTGTTTCGTGCAATCGAGACTTCAAGCCCGCGGTGCGAAAGCCGTGAAGCAATCCGTTCATAGGCTGTACGTTTGGTTCGTGCGGCCATATCCAGCCCGCGACCGAGACGGCCACTAGCTTCATCCAGCCTGCGTCTTGGCAGGGCAAGCAAGTTGTCCGGAGTTGCAAGACCCCTGGTTGCCGCGAGCAGGCCATTGCGTGCCTTTTCCAGTTGTCTTGCAAGGGCGGATTGAAGCCGTGCCTTGTAAGAGGCGATTGTTGCGTCAAGCTCGGCTTTCACAGGAACGGCAAGTTCTGCTGCCCCGGTCGGGGTGGGAGCACGCACATCTGCAACAAGATCTATCAGTGTCCAGTCTGTTTCATGACCAACTGCAGATACAAGTGGAATATCTGAGTTCGCCGCTGCCCGGACAACGATTTCATCGTTGAAACCCCAAAGGTCTTCAATACTGCCACCACCGCGCGCCACAATCAGCAAATCCGGGCGCTCAGCTTCCGGCATTGCATTAAAGCCCGAAATTGCATTGCTGACTTCCGTACCGGTTGTTTCTCCCTGAACCCGGACGGGCCAAACGGTAATGTGCAACGGAAAGCGGTCAGAAATCCGGTGCAGGATATCCCGGATTACTGCACCCGTAGGTGAAGTGATAACCCCGATTTTTTGTGGCATGTAGGGAAGCAGCTGCTTGCGCTCCGGGTCAAACAGGCCTTCAGCTTCCAGCTTTTTCTTACGTTCTTCCAGCAGGGCCATGAGGGCACCTGCTCCGGCAGGCTCAAGATTGTCGATAACAATCTGGTACTTCGATGATCCCGGATAGGTGGTCAGTTTGCCGGAGGCGATAACTTCCAACCCTTCTTCCGGCTTGTGTTTCAGCCGGTTGAAGGAACCTTTCCAGATAACTGATTCAATGCGTGCCCGGTCGTCCTTCAGGGCAAAATAGCAATGGCCCGAGGAGTGTGGCCCGCGATACCCGGTAATCTCGCCACGAACCCTTACATAACCGAAGCGTTCTTCGACGGTTTTTTTCAGGGAAGCGGAAATCTCCGTAACCGTATATTCGGTCAGGTTGGTTTTTGTGTTACCCGTATCAGAATAGGTCTTTGGCTCGCTCATTCGTTCCTTTTATCAGAAACGCAATGCGATGCTTATCTCAAATTTCCTGTTGTGGGCGGAAACTACGGGCTATCCACAAGGTACCGATTGCCAGCAACGCAGTAACCGGTACCAGTAGCCAGATACCTGCTGCGACCAGACCGGTTGTGGCCGCCCAGAGGATGGATGAGAAGGCTTCTGCAAGCGTTGCCACCTTGGATGATGTTTGCCGTCTGCGGAAATTCGACCGCTTTGCCTGACTGCGGAACCAGAGCTGGATCATGGTTGCTGATACAGTTGCCACACCAATTCCGGCTGTTGCGATCAGGGCAAGTTGCAAATCAAAGATGGCTACCAGCAAAATGATCGGTGCGACGACGACTGCGATAGCACCGAGTACAGCTTCAATCTTTGCCCGGATGATTGCACCTTTTGCAACAGGAGCAGTCTGAACAAGCTGTGGTGCGTCCTCACCGGAGATGGCAAGCCACGCGAGACCACCTGCCAGTTGGCCGGAAGCCATGACAAGAACCGGTATGGCGACGACTGCCAAAGCTCCGGCATTGCCGAAACCCTGCCACAGCATGAAGGCCGGAGGAATGAGATAAAGGATCTGCATAAGCGTTTGGGAAATCAGCCAGTGGTCACGCAACAACAATTTCCATTCCTTGTGACGCAAAACAGCCCCATGGCTTCTGTTTGTGAAACTCGCTTTGCTCGCCTTTACGTCCGATTTTGTCTGGCTTATGCCAGCCGCGATGATAACGCGCTCACCAAAACTTCTGGCAAAGGCAAGGATTGTAATTCCGAGAATTGCGAAACATCCGAAAACCATCACGATCAAGGCGTTCAAATCCCCCATTACAGCCCTTGCAGGTATCCAGACCCAGCTTTGCAAGTCAGGTACAGTCTGGGTAACCATATCTGAAGTGAAAAATTCAATACGCGAAATGCTGCCCAAGGATGCAATGGCTGCGAGCTGAATGCCGATGATAAAGCCCGCGCCGACGATGGCGGCAATGATCTGTGCAATCAATCGTGTCTTTCTAGCGCCAATGGTTTCGAACATCAGGATTGTCAGTGCCAGCGAAAGTGCGGTTGCAAGGGCACCGCAGGCTGCCAGAACAGGGTAAGCTGCAAGCCACCAAACGCTGTCAAACATTGCAAGAATGTTGATAGCCGATCCAAAGATGAGCAGTGAAAGCGTGGCGGTTGCCACCACAATAGCTCCGATGCGTACAGCAAAGATACGGCGTGCGGAAACCGGGGATGAAAGGATGAGGTCAAGGTCTGACCTTGAATAGAAGACCCGCGTCACGAGTTCCATTGCCTGAGACATCATCAGCGAAAGCGTCAGCAAAAGGCTGCCCGAGACCGCAGCAAACGCAGCCTTGTCTATGGCCAATCCATCTTCGATCACAGGATACAGGAACATGTAAGCGATCACATGAATGACGAGAACCGCCAAAGCCATAAATCCGATGATTGCCTTTTCGCGTCCGGGCTTGCCGGCACTCATCATGCGGACAAAGTCACGCCAGGACAGATTGAATTCGTGTTTGGCAAACCAGGAAAGGGAACCGGCTGCAGGATTTGCAAAGCTCATGCGGCAACCGCCTGTTCGTCATTGTCCTCCTCGACAAGGCCAAGGAAAATTTCTTCCAGTGTGGTGTTTTCCTGTCCGGCCTGATTTCGCAGAGACTCAAGTGTTCCTTCCGCGATCAGACGGCCTTTCGAAATGACACCGATGCGTTCAGCCATGCGTTCGGCGACCTCAAGGATATGGGTGGTCATGATGACAGAACATCCGCGCTCAACACGTGCCAGCAATACATCCTTGACCAGTCTTGCTGAACCCGCATCCAGACCTGTGAGTGGCTCATCAAGAATGATCAGGCGCGGATCGTGAACCAGCGCACCCGCAAGGGCAACTTTCTGACGCATGCCTTTGGAGAAGCCTTCGCAACGCTCGTGCGCATGCGGCTCAAGTGCCAACCAGTCCAGAAGCTCACTCGCATTCTTCTTGGCAGCTTCAGTTTCAACCCCCCAAAGTCCGGCAACAAACTCAAGATACTCAAGCGGTGTAAGACGGTCATAAATCATCGGCTCATCCGGAACCCATGCCATCATTTGCTTCACGCCCACCTGATTGGTCATGGCGTTTTCGCCGAAGACATGGATACTGCCGCCATCGGCCTGCATGAGACCGGCTACCATCCGCAGCGAGGTTGTTTTGCCGGCACCGTTGGGACCCAGTAGCGCGTAGAATTCGCCAGAGTTTACAGAAAAGCTGAGATTGTTGACCGCTGGCCGGTCAAATGTTTTCGAGAGGTTTTCCACCTCCAGCGCCAATTCTTGCATGTGATGTCCACCCCGTACTTAGAACGTGGGCACTAAACTGGCATTGCGAGGGTTTCGGATCAGTAAACCCGGAAAGGTCAGTTTTACGCAATTGTGCGGCTATATTTCGAGAATAAACCGGCAACTTGAAAAACCCAATGAAAACATATGGTTGATGTCAGGAAAACGCAGGCCATGTTTAAACTTGTATTAACCATGATGACATTAAGGTGATAAAAAAGGCAGGGCAGTGGAAATCATTGAATGAATCTCCAAACGGAAAAGACTGGGACTGGTTTGAAAGTCCGCAAAAACAGATCGGTATTGAGTAAACGAATTCCAAGAATCGGCTGGGTTGTGTTTTCTGACCAGAGCAATCCGGTTCATTGTGCGGTAAAAGAATTTACCGAGAACCGTGCAATATTGACAATGTCCGGGTGGCTGGGATTGCCTTCAAGTTTCACCCTGTATGTGGAGCCGGACAGTATCCGTGCTCAATGCAAGGTGGTGCGCAGCAGTGGCAGCAATGTGGAAGTTCTCTTAAGCGAACTGGAGGACAATATCCGTTTTCGTTCATCACATGTGACAGTGGCCTGAGCTTCCAGCCCCTGATTTTAAAAGGCATATTCCTCAAATATCTTGAGGATATTACCGTTCCATTCGCCGTTGTATTTATCCAGCATTTCCTCTGCCGGGGTTTTGGCGGAACCAATCACATCTTCAAGAGGAGCCAGGAAGGCTGTTTCATCAAGGCCATCTGAATTCAAATGATTGCGCGCGGTCAGCCCGGACCGTGAAATTTCCAGCACTTCCTTGGCGAAAGCCAAAAGCGGTTTTCCTTCAATCTCTGCCTGCAAGCCCAGTTTGGGAACAGCATCGCGCAGGTTGCCGACCATCTCAGGCGTCCAGTTGGCTGTAACGGTTTCGGCTGCCGTAAGCGCATCGTCGTCGTAAAGAAGGCCGACCCAAAACGCCGGGAGAGCGCAAATGCGCTGCCATGGACCGCCATCTGCTCCACGCATTTCGAGAAACCGCTTCAGGCGCACATCCGGGAACAGGGTGCTCATGTGGTTGCCCCAGTCACCCATATTGGCCTGCCAGTCTTCGACCTCGCCTTTCAATGCACCATCAAGAAACTGCCGGAATGTTACGTGCGTGCAATCATGGTATTTGCCATCCCGGATAATGAAATACATCGGAATATCCATTGCCCAATCGACATATTTCTGGAAGCTGAAATCCTCCTCCAGCATGAACGGATGATAGCCGCCGCGCTGGTTGTCAACATCGCGCCAGATATCGCTGCGCCATGACAATAGCCCGTTTGGCTTGCCTTCCGTAAACGGTGAGTTTGCGAACAGGGCAGAGGACATGGATTGCAGTTTCAGCGAGACCTGCAGTTTGCGCACCATGTCACGTTCATCGGAGAAGTCCAGATTGACCTGTATGGTCGTGGTCCTGAACATCATGTCATGACCCTGGTTTCCGACCTTGGGCATGTAGTTCTTCATGATGTTGTAGCGGCTTTTCGGCATCATCGGCGTTTCCGCGAAAGTCCATAGCGGCGAAGCGCCAACACCGAGGAACCCGATGCCGAGATCAGCTGCAATTTTCTTGACCTGAGTCAGATGCTGGTTGGATTCCCGGCATGTGTCATGGATCGTTTCTAAAGGCGCACCGGAAAGCTCAAATTGTCCGCCGGGTTCAAGGGAAATGGCTCCCCCCTCTACCGGATTGTAAAGACCGATTATCTTTCCTGCATCTTCAATTGCTTCCCAGCCGGTTTCCTTTTGCAGCGCTTCAAGAATGGCCCTGATGCCGGTTTCACCCTCGTAAGGCACAGGCTTGAATGCCTTGATACAGTAGCCGAATTTCTCATGTTCAGTGCCTATCCGCCAATCTTCTTTCGGCTTGCATCCTGCAGTAAGCCACCCAACCAGTTGCTCATTGTTTTCAATGGGTTGATTGTCGGTAGTATCGCGGGCCATTAAGAAAGAATCCGTACATATGGGTGGGCGTTTGGCATTGCTAACCAGAACCCGTAATCATAATCAAGCATTTCCTGATAAACTGCTGTTTACCTGTCTTTGTTTGCGTACCAGTCACCGAATTGTGTCTGAACAAGCGCCAGTGCAGCAACAGCAGCAGTATCTGCCCGCAAAATCCTCGGCCCCAATCCCAGCTGCATAACCTTCGGCCATGATCTTATCATCTCGCGTTCTTCCTGGCTGAACCCACCTTCAGGACCGATGAGCACTGCAATAGGGTTGTCGCCACTCTCTTTTCCATTCGCTGCCATTGGTTGTTCACCGGCTTCCTCGTCACAAAAAACCAGCCTGGTTTCCTCACCTAGCTGTTTTGGAAGATCACGCAGAGCAACGGGCTGGCGAATCTCCGGAAGACTGATAATTCCGCATTGCTCGGCAGCTTCCACGGCGTTGGAAAAAACCCGCTTTTCATTGATGCTTCGCACCTGTGTAAACTGGGTGATCACCGGTTGAAGCATGCCTGCTCCCATCTCGACAGCTTTTTGTATCATGTAGTCGAGGCGAGCTTGTTTGAGTGGTGCAAAACAATAGACAAGCTTTGAGGGTTCGGGTTGATGCCGGATCAGCTCAACTGGTTTCAGGTCGCATTTTTTGCGGCCGGATACTTGTATTTGGGTGAGCCACTCCCCGTCTTTTCCATTGAATACAAGAATTTCTGACCCATCAGCCATCCGCAATACATTGAGCAAGTAATTGGCTTGCTCACGTGTTGCTTCGAATGTCTTGCCGGATGCGAGGTCTGGTTCGACATACAGTCTTTGGGATTTGAAATCATGAATGGCCATGTAAAAATCGATACATCAATTGATGGTCGGGTGCCACACCGGCTGATAGCCGTTTTCGAGTACGGCCAATATTGACCGGGGTGTGAGGAGTTCTGCATTCTTCAATACGGTTTTTTTCTTCTTATAGCCGGTTCCCGACCATTCGTGGAACTGTCCATTTTTAAGAGCAAAACAGTCTTTACCTGACCTTACCATTGTGCCGTCCGGCAGATTTTTCAGTTCATGGTCATACAAATTTGAAAGTGGCGATGTCCTTTGCTGGTGTAATGTCTTGTCGATACCATCCGCGACACTGCCTGATATAACCCCCAAACATTCCTGCCAGATTTCCGCAAACTGGTTTGCCGCGGCCCTGCGGCATTCAAAACAGGGCCGGTGTCCGGCTGCTAGTGCAGATGTTTCGTCCATGAAAAAAAGCTCTGTGTAGCCATGGCCCATGACCTGTCGCTGGCGCTCCTTGAACTCGGTCACACAGATGATCCATCGCTTTGACGCCCATTTACGGTTGAGAAGTGTTTGTGTTTCCGGATCATGAATGCGCCCACCCTTGTTACCCATCATCAGTCCTCTCCAGGGCTCTGCAATGATGCGGTTGTCGGGTGTTACACGGTTTTGCAGCGGCAAGGTTCAAACCACCTTCAGCTCTGCCGTATCTTTCACGGAGGAGGTTTTTCCGTGATACTCAGGTATATCAAGTCCCTTGTCCCAATAAGGGGTTGGGCCAAAGAGTTCGGCAAGATAGTCAATGAACAGGCGCACTTTTGCAGGCAGGAAATTGCGGCTCGGATATACCGCATAAATGCCGAGGCCCTTGCTGCTCGAATAACGGTGGAGGACGCGTTTCAGTGCGCCGGATTTCAGTTCCTCACTGATGTCCCAGGTAGAGCGCAAGGCAATGCCCAGTCCAGAGATCACGGTTTCCCGGACAACTTCACTGGAATTGGTCTGAAGTGTGGAAACCGGACGATAGGTGATGATGCCGTCATCTCCTTCAAGCTTCCATGTTCCGGAATAATGCGGGGGTATGAGTGTATGCTGATCAAGATCTTCGAGCGTTTCCGGTGTGCCGGATTTTTTCAGGTATTGGGGCGTTGCGCAAAGAATGCGGCGGACCGGTGCCAGTTTGCGGGCTACCAGGGTAGAATCGGGTAACTCGCCAATCCGGATCGCAAGATCAAAGCCGCCGGATACAATATCCACATAAGTGTCGGAAAGTTCCAGGTTGATCCTTAGTTCTGGGTTTGCCCGCATGAACTTTACGAGATGTGGGGCAATATGCATCCGTCCAAAGGACGTGGGTGCGGAAATCTTCAAAAGGCCTCTGGCAAGTGAACTGCGCCGCGCAACGAATGCTTCAGCCTCTTCCACGCCTGCGAGTATTGCAACGACACGCTCATAGAAACCCTGACCTGATTCTGTGAGGGAAATTTGTCGTGTGGTCCGGTTTAGAAGACGGGTTCCCAATCTCTGTTCAAGGCGTTGCAGTCGCTTCGATATCACTGCAGGTGACAGTCCCATTTCGCGGGCTGCTGCCGACATGCTTCCCATCGATACGACTTTGGTGAAAACCTCGAGATCATCAAATCTGCTCATTCTATGATGTTACACAAACAATTCGCAGGGAACAAAATAAAAAACCCGCTTCTGGTGAAGCGGGTTTTTAAAGGAATTTGATGTTGTCTGATCAGCTCTAACCGAAAAGCGCCGCAAACGGGTTCGTGCTTTCACGAATAACGCGGGAGCTGCTTTCGCCTTGTCCGATTACAACGACTTCAGAACCAAGTGCCACCTTTTCATAAAGATATTCAACATCCGAGTTGAGCATTCTGATGCAGCCGGATGAAAGGTTTAGACCGATTGACCAAGGCTGGTTCGTGCCGTGAATGCGGTAAAGCGTATCAACGTTACCCTGATAGAGGTAAAGCGCACGGGCGCCCAGTGGGTTGTCAATGCCGCCTGCCTGAGTGATTGGCAGGATAATGCCTTTTTTCGCCTCACGTGCGCGCATTTCAGCTGGTGGTGTCCATGTCGGCCATTTTGCCTTGCGGCGAATAACGGCATTGCCTTTCCATGCAAAACCTTCGCGGCCAACGCCAACACCGTAACGTGTTGCTCTTTTGCTGGAAGTCACATGGTAGAGGAACTTTCTGTCTGTATCGATGACAATCGTTCCCGGTTTCAATTTTGTACTGATGTTTACATTGCGGCGTTTGTACTTGCTTGGCACCCGTCGATCCGTACGGATTACATTTGGATCGCGTGTAACCCAGCGCCGTTCTGTGAAGTCGTAAACGCGGTCAGCAGAAGCCTTGCCAGCCAACCCGAAAGTGGTTGCTGCTACGGTTCCTCCTGCCAATACTGATAAAGCTTTCCGTCTGGTAATCATGATTGTTTCCCGATAATTGCAACTGCCCTAACGTAACCTAAGTGTATTTTTTTACTGGTTAAAAAGCAAGCACACGCAAGGTTGAATCAGGCAAGCGGTGAAGCAACTTTGTCGGGAATGTGACTTTTTGCACACATTCGATCATAGAAAAGCGGGTGAAGTACCCGCTTTTTCAAATCATTACCGCCAATTCAAGGCGCGGAAATCAGGTTACAATTACTTTTGCGCCGACTCGGGTTCTCTCATAGAGATCCATCACATCTTCGTTACGCATCCGGATACAACCGGAAGAAACAGCCTGCCCGATGGACCAGGGCTGGTTCGTGCCGTGAATTCTGTACAGCGTACTGCCAAGATAAAGCGCCCGCGCGCCCATCGGGTTTGCAGGGCCACCTTCCATGAAGGCAGGCAGTTCGCGGCCTTTTGCACGTTCGCGTTCGATCATCTCCTGTGGGGGGCGCCAGCTTGGCCATTCAGCCTTGCGGCTAATGTTTTCGGTTCCCTTCCACTCAAACCCTTCCTTGCCGACGCCGACGCCGTAACGCCGTGCCTTGCCGTCACCCAGAACCAGATAAAGGAACTTGGTATTGGTATCGATGATGATGCTTCCCGGCTTTTGACTGGTCTCGTAGTTCACAGTCCGTGGCAGAAACTTCGGATCAATTGGACGTTGCGCAGCCTGTTGCTGGATATACGCTGCCGCCTGGGCATTGGATGGCTGTGGTGCAGGTGTAGACACGCGTGCATAAGAGCCTTGCGCATGGCTGGCTGTGGTGCCTTGCGATTGTGGTGTTGTGTTGAAAGCAGAAAAAATGCCCGTTGCACGAACATTGCGCTTTTTCTTCTGCGTCCATTTCCAGGTTTTCTTCTTTTTCTTCGCTGCCGGTTTTGGCTGATAAAGACGGACCTTGGCTTTTTGTCCAGACTGCGGAGGCTTCTTCAACTGAAGAACCCATGGCGATGTCAAATCCGGTGAGAGGACAACGGCGGGTGGTATTGAATAACGCGAGCCGGCTTCAGCATGAAAAACAGGCAAGGCAATAACTGCTGCTCCAAGCAGCAAAGCGGTTTTTCTAGTCATGACGTAATCCCTACTTGTCGTCATTGGTCTGGCGCCTCAAACACTGGCGCGATAATGAGAGAATGACTCAGGATCAGTTCGAAATTATGAATCAGTCAGCAATAATTAAAATTTGATTCTTTCTTGGTAAAAGAAAGCTTGGTGTTAACCATTAACGAAACGTAAACGCACAACTTTGAGGGCAAGATGGAAGAAAAACCGGGCTTGATCACAGGTGAAGACGGCATAACACGGTGTTTCTGGGCAGGACCGCAGGAAGATTATGTCGTCTACCATGACACGGAATGGGGCATGCCGGTGGGGTGCGACACGCGGCTGTTTGAAAAAATCTGTCTTGAAGGATTTCAGTCGGGCCTCTCCTGGTACACGATCCTGTCCAAACGGGAGAACTTCCGCGAAGCCTTTCACAGTTTCGAGATTGAAAAGGTTGCTGCCATGGGGGACGCGGATATTGAAAAGCAGGTCCAGAATGCAGGCATCATCCGCCACCGTGGCAAAATCACTTCAACCATCAACAATGCAAAACGTGCGCTTGAACTGATCGATGAAAAAGGGTCACTCGCAGCATATTTTTGGGCCCATGAGCCGGGACCGGAAGACCGCCCTGCGAAAATCACCCGCGAGACCATTCCCGCCAGTACGCCCATATCGACTGCAATCTCGAAAGACCTGAAAAAACGCGGCTGGAGCTTTGTCGGGCCGACAACGGTTTATGCATTCATGCAGGCGATGGGACTGGTGAACGATCACATCGAAGGTTGCGAATTCCGCGAAAAGGTTGAGAAGGCAAGGGCAGCGTTCAAGCGGCCGGTTTGAAGGGTGATTGAGATGCATATAGTTGAAGTAAGCGACAACAGGTTATCCGCGAGCAAAGAAATAGAAAACACGTTCTCGGATAATGTCGCAGATCAAATGCAAAGGTCGGTCTACAGCAAAAATGCGCTTTTCAATTCCCTCGATAATTCACTCAAGCTTCACAAACTAGAAGCTGAACGGGCTCACACTATCATTGGAAGAGTGCTCTCCCTATTCAGCAAGCCTCTCGATCCGGAAAAGATGATGCTTGACGGAATGCGGTTGCATCAATGTTTTGATCTTGCAGGCGAAACTCCCCCGCTGGAAATTCACGTCGGAAAACAATATCAGGTGGATTTGGTCTCTCTGGAACGCTTAGTTGATCAAGCAAAGGCGAATGGCAGATTCGGACGCTGATCTTCTCGGGCAAATTCTGAATTCAGCACTTCTTTTCGACAGAAAGTCCGGCTTTCTGCAGGGCTTCCGCAAAAGTGTCGCTGTCGCCGATGCAAAGGTAGGATAACGGCGTTACAGAGCCGTCACTGGTTTTGATCACAAAATCTGATGGACCGTCCATCCAGCTTGTAATTTCCAAATGGTCGATGTCGGCAAGGTCAAACTGTTTTGTGGTTTTGCCGGACCAGTACTCAAGCGTTTTGTTGGTGAGTTTTGAACCGTGGTTCGGATTGGACATGAAGTGCCACGATACAAACAGAAGCACAAAACCTATCGGGATGTACCAATAGATCGGAGCACCGGCATTCATACCCACCAGAACCGCCGCAATGGCAGCAACCAGAAACCCAAGGCTTTTAAGGGAATTTCCCTGCACTTTGTGTTCATGTAGAAT
The DNA here is from genome assembly GCA_039189355.1 of Pseudomonadota bacterium. GTDB lineage: Bacteria > Pseudomonadota > Alphaproteobacteria > Rhizobiales > Rhizobiaceae > JAALLB01. Next base: position 2,649 of record JBCCYR010000012.1, on the reverse strand, counting down.
CCCATCCATGTCGCGCAACCTTGCTTTGTTCTTTAATCCCGGAAACTAGCATGCCGGAAAATCACGAAACAGTCAGAAAAACAATTCTTGAACTCGTCAAAAAACGGGGACCCGGCAAGACGATCTGTCCGTCCGATGCAGCCCGCCTACTGGCCAGCGAGGAGCGTGAATGGCGGGCACTGATGCCGCAGGTCCGCGAAGTGGCCGATAAACTTGCACAAGCTGGTGAGATCATTGTCACCCAGAAGGGCAAACAGGTTGATATCGTGCAGGCAAAAGGTCCGGTCCGGCTCGGTTTGAAGACGTAACCAACTGAAATAAATACAAGAATACTGATTGTGCATTTTGGCACTCACAAAATTGTGAGCACCGCCTATTTCCTCGCTGTCGGCCGGGAGAGCGATTGGGTGTCCTCTTCTTTCTGATTTGAAACTTTAAACTCTTGAAGGAGATGGAAATGAATTCGATTATTAAAACCTCAATGGTAACGGCAGTAGTTGCGACTATTGCAACCCCTGCGCTTGCCAAAAATTGGGTAGATACCGTGAGTGTCAAACGCAATGGTATTGATGTTGCACCTATTGAGGTGAACGCCAACGCAAACGGGTATACCAACATCAGGACCGCCAACCACAAGTTTCTTTTGACGTTGAGCGCAAGCGCCAAGAAGGGCAAGCGTCTCGTTGCTGGCCGCATCGGGGCTTACAACGGAGTTGATTACTTTGAAGCAGGCCATCCAAAATTTTGGGACAAGAAGGTTAAACCAAAGGTTTTCACCAATCTGGGTAAAAAGAAAATCAGCTTTGCGTATTCGCCTACAATAGCGGTCTCGAAAGTCAGCTGGACCGGCGGAACTCCGGTTGAGGTTTGCCGGAAACACATGAACAAGCATGCAAAGAGTGCATCAGCGAAAAAGGCGTTTCTTGCCAAACCCCATATGATCAGTGCGATGGCAACGTTCCAGTTTGATATCGTGGCAGCAAAGAAGAAAGCCGCCAAAAAGAACAAGTGGCACGTCGGCAAGTCCGGTTCCAAAAGATCAAACTTCACCTATCAGGTTAACGTCAAGTGCTTGCCTGGCGTATAAAAACAGCACAGTTTGAGCCGAGCTGGATAGTGTAAACTTGCAGCTTTGAGAACTGTCGGCTAGGAGAGTGGCAAATTTGCTAACTCCTGGCCGACGGGCTCTAATTTCATGTCAGACAAAAAGAAAAAGCCGCAAAAGCTGAAGGCGCGTCTCCCCCGTGGTTTCGTTGACCGTCCGGCAAACGACATCCGCGCCACCAACGCAATGATGGCGAAGATTGCAGAAGTATACGAGCGGTATGGTTTTGATCCGGTCGAGACGCCGCAGTTCGAATATACCGATTGCCTCGGCAAGTTCCTTCCCGATAGCGACCGCCCGAATGAAGGTGTGTTTTCGCTCACCGATGACGATGACCAGTGGATGAGCTTGCGCTATGACCTGACCGCGCCGCTTGCCCGCCACGTGGCGGAAAACATCAACGAAATCCAATTGCCTTACCGGACCTATCGTTCCGGCTGGGTCTTCCGCAATGAAAAGCCGGGCCCGGGCCGTTTCCGCCAGTTCATGCAGTTTGATGCCGATACTGTCGGCGCGCCGGGCGTTCAGGCAGATGCGGAAATGTGCATGATGATGGCCGATGTCATGGAAGCGCTCGGCATCAAGCGCGGCGACTATGTCATCCGCGTCAACAACCGCAAGGTGCTGGATGGCGTGATGGAAGCAATCGGCCTTGGCGGCGATGAGAATGCCGAGAAGAGACTCAATGTTCTCCGCGCGATCGACAAGCTGGATCGGCTGGGTGTTGAGGGTGTTCGTCAACTGCTCGGTGAAGGCCGGACGGATGAGAGCGGCGACCGGACTGAGGGTGTGGGGCTCACCGAGAACTCAGTTGATGAACTTATTATGTTTATCACATCAGTCCGAGCTACAGAGCCAGGCGCTGAAGAGAATACCGAGCAAGCCTTGTTTGCAGGCCAATTCCACGAAAAAGTTGTTGGTTCAGGATTATATGAAGATTTAGATCAATTTGCCCTAGATGATGATGCTTTTGTAATTCGCAGTATCTTGATGTCTCCGTTTACTGTAAACGAAACCTTCTCAGCTGGTGCCCACGAATTATTGCAAGTTTTTTTATTATTAAAATCATTAGGTTATGCTGATCAGCAAGTCAAAATTGACTCCACCTGCGTCCGCGGTCTGGAATATTATACAGGCCCGGTTTTCGAAGCCGAACTCACCTTCAAGGTCAAAAACGAAAAAGGTCAGGAAGTTGTCTTCGGTTCTGTTGGCGGCGGCGGTCGATATGACGGTCTTGTAAAACGCTTTACCGGCCAAGACGTTCCGGCGACCGGATTTTCCATCGGCGTATCGCGCCTCATGTCCGCTTTGAAAAACAATGGCCTTCTGGAAGGCGGCGATGTCCTCGCGCCTGTGCTTGTCACCGTAATGGACAAGGCGGCACTTGCAACCTATCAGGGGTTTGTCCAGCAGTTGCGTGAAGCTGGCATTCGCGCCGAAATGTATCAGGGCAATCCCAACAAGTTCGGCAAGCAGTTGCAATATGGCGACCGGCGCGGTTGTCCGATTGCGATCATTCAAGGGTCTGATGAGCGCGAGGCTGG
>JBCCYR010000011.1:0-18581 GCA_039189355.1 Pseudomonadota bacterium | reverse complement strand
CAATCGAATGCAAGAGCGAGGATCAGCGGCATGCTCATGACCTTTACAGGCATTATCATGTTGGCAGCCGCAAATGTATGGAACCTGTTGAACTATTCGTAAATCCATTGATCCCAGATACGGGCTGTAAATGTGTCGCCGGCCCGTATTTCCCCTTCCCGCTCGACCCAGGCAACCAAGCCGCGTTTCATGTATGCGGCCTTGGTGAAATTGAGGGCTACATCTGTTTTTTTGTGGTCCTCAGCTTCAATGCCAATGTGTTCAGCAATTGACCCACCGGCAAACCGGCAAGGCGCATTGTATCCGTCAATGCGCAATGTTACGCCATGTTCAAACAGAATGAGCGTGCGTGGCGGAAGATAGCTCAGGTTGGGAATTCCCTCGAATACGAGATTTGCCCCAATCCAGCCCGGATCAACAACATCAAGTTCCATTGCAGGTGCAATTTCTGTCAGTTCCTCTTCACTCAGAATGGAAAGGTGTCGTTCGTTACGCATCTCGGTCCCGCGCTTGTACCATGGCTCACGACCACCGGAATTGCGTGTTAGACCCTCGTGATAATCTCCCTTGATACCGCCATACGTCAGTTCCAGCTTCTCGACATCCTTTGAAACGAAGCCGTCCCCGTCTGCTTTGAGCACACGTGTCACTTTTCCCTGAAGCTTTTTGGCTGGTATGATTTTCATGGAAATATCCCCCAATAATGAATCGCCGTGAATCTTGCTTGTCAGACAGACAATTTCCAGTCACGTTTGGCAACATAGTATGGAGATTTCAGATGTCAGACAAACCGATTGTTGCGCTTGATATGCCAACGCAAGAAGAAGCATTAACCGACCGCCAGCAGAAATATCTGGATATTTGTGTTGAGAAACTCGGCTTCGTACCAAACGTCTTGAAAGCCTATGCTTGGCATTCAACCAAATTTGACGGATTTACCAATCTCTATAACGACCTGATGTTGGGTGACTCGGGCCTGTCTAAGCTTGAGCGCGAGATGATAGCCGTGGCTGTTTCAAGCGCAAACCATTGTTATTATTGTTTGACTGCACATGGTGCAGCCGTCCGGCAATTGTCAGGCGATCCGAAACTCGGCGAGCAATTGGTCATGAACTATCGCACAGCTGAACTCGATCCCAAGCAGCGCGCCATGCTCGACTTTGCCTGGAAGCTGACAAAGAACCCAATTGAAATTGACGAACCGGACCGTCAGGCGCTGCGCGATGCGGGATGGAACGACCGGGATATCTGGGACATTGCAGCCGTCGCATCCTTTTTCAACATGTCCAACCGAATGAGTGCAGCCACAGATAAACAACCAAATGATGAATATCATTCAATGGCGCGATAATTGACGTCCGGACTGTTTCGCAAAACTGTCATGGAGAAGGCATAGGTCTGTCAGCACAAGCGATTCTGCAAAGAGGCTCGCGAAAAACAGGACAGGCAAATGAACACCTCCCGGAATCTGGATGCAACCAAACACAATGCTGCACTCATCAAAAAGGCACAGTCAGGCGATGGCTGGGCTGAAAAGATGTTCACATGGGCCTTCAAGGGCCTTGTGTATCCGCAAATCTGGGAAGACCCGGAAGTGGACATGGAAGCACTCCGGATCGGACCTGATACAAGACTGATTACAATCACCTCCGGTGGCTGCAATGTGCTTTCTTATCTTACCCGCGATCCGGAACAAATCATCGCGGTTGACCTGAACACTGCCCACGTTGCCCTTTCAAGACTCAAGCTTGAGGGTGCGAACCTCTTGCCAAACCATGCAACCTATTACCGTTTCTTTGGAGAAGCTGACGAGAAAGCAAACCTTGCTGCCTACAAACGCTTCATCAAGGGGAAAATCGAGCCAAGCGTTGAAGACTACTGGGAAAAGCGTGACATGTTTTTCCGCAAACGGATTACACTCTTCTCCCGTGATCTCTACCAACACGGCCTGCTCGGTTACTTCATCTGGGCCGGACACCTGATTGCCCGCGCCTATGGCGTAAACCTCCAGCACCTTACACAGACGAACTCACGCACCGAGCAACGCACTTTCTTCGAAAAACAACTTGCTCCCCTGTTTGACAAGCGTCTTGTGCGCTGGATGACTTCGAAAAAAATGTCCCTCTACGGCCTCGGCATTCCACCAGCGCAATATGAAGCGCTTGCGTCTGCCGGTAACGGAAACATGTCGGAGGTGCTGAAACAGAGACTGGAAAACCTCGTCTGCAACTTTGACCTGTCTGAAAACTATTTCGCCTGGCAAGCATTCGGCAAACGTTACGGCGGCGGCCCCTCAGGGCCCCTTCCACCTTACTTGCAGCGCGATCACTTCAATGAAATTCGCGACCGCACCGACCGCGTCTCAATCGAGAACATCTCATTCACCGAACGGCTGAAGCAGGAGCGCGACCAGTCCATGAATGCGTATGTTCTTCTTGATGCCCAGGACTGGATGAACGACCAGCAGTTGAACGATCTGTGGGCGGAAATTACCCGTACAGCCGAACCGGGCGCACGGGTTATCTTTCGCACCGCTGCAGAACCCACCCTTCTGCCGGGACGCGTCAAGGATGAAATACTTGATCATTGGACGTATGAAGAACAACAATCAACGGACTTCCACGCCAGAGACCGTTCGTCAATTTACGGCGGCTTCCATCTTTATGTAAAAAAAGACGCATGGAAGTGAGTGAAACAACGTCACACGCGGCCCTCATGGATGGCGTGTATGCAAAACAGCGCCACATCTATGATCTGACCCGCAAGTACTATCTGCTTGGCAGGGACCAGGCGATAGCGGAACTGAAACCGTTGCCAGAACAAACCGTGCTTGAAATCGGATGTGGAACAGGCCGGAATCTGATCGCCGCTGCACGCAAGTTCCCTCAAACCATGTTTTACGGCATCGACATCTCCAGCGAAATGCTAATGACTGCGCAAAGCAATATCCGCAAGGCAGGAATGGAAAACCGCATCATACTCGCTCAAGGCGATGCTTCAGCATTTGATCCCAAGACATTGTTTGGAATCAATAAATTCGATCGCATTTTAATGTCCTACACCCTTTCAATGATCCCGCCATGGGAAGCGGCAATCCGCCAAGGGCTGGAAGTGCTTTCCAGGGATGGAAAACTTGTCTTTGTCGACTTCTGGGATCAGTCCGGATTACCCGCATGGTCGAAAGTCCTGCTAAAGAAATGGCTTGATCTCTTTCACGTCGCCCCGCGCGAGGGATTGCAGAAAGCTGCCGAAGAGATAGCCCGGTCAGAAAACCGGACCTGCAATTTCAAGCCGATCTATCGTGGATACGCGTGTCTCGGAACAATCAGCGGCTGAATCGTTCAATCTGTTTCCGGACATTCTCCCGCCGGTCCTTGTTGACCGGATGCGTATCCAGCCAGCTCGTTTCGCGATCCTTGTCGATACCATACTTGTCCAGAAGCCGGTCCAAAAGGTCAACAAAGGCCATTGGATTGCGGTCAAGTTCACTCATGACTTTGACCGCATACGTATCTGCTGATGTTTCGAATTCACGCGTATAGGAAAACGTTTCGAGAAGCACGAACTGGCCTGCCACATCTTCAACAATCTGACCCGAGTCCCCACCGATCAGCGAAATCATGAATGTAAGGCCCAACACACGATAAATCTGCCGCAGGGAGTGGCGTTCATTCACATGGCCGATTTCATGGGCAAAAACACCGGCAAGCTCATCTTCATGCTTGGCCAAAGCCTCGAGCTGATCCGTGAGAATGATTGTTCCACCCGGTAAAGCAAGTGCATTTGCACCAATCCTGCCGCCATCGCGGAACACGAGCTGCAGCGGCGGGTCCTTATGGCCGGAAGCTTCCGCGACCTCATTGAACAATACAGTAAGTTCATCTTTTCTTGCTTGCGGCAGGTTGCTTTCGTCCAGCAGTACACGGTCAACTGTATCCTGTGCACCGGAGTCAATTGCTGAAATAATGGCTGACGGCGTATTGTTGGCGGCAAACGTTGCTGCAGCCGGAATGCCGTAACGATAGATACCGAAGAGGCAAGCAAACGTCACAACCGTTGCAACGATCACAAACCTCCAGGAACCCTCTGCCTTGGTAAGCCGTGACGCGAAGTGGCCTGATTTTCCAAATGCAAGATCCACAGCATCATTGTCTGCACATTCGAAGACACTGCCATCCGTGAAATAGATTTTGCGGGGAACATTGCCAATCCGGTCACCAAGTTCCCTCAATTCCGGAAAGTGCATTTCTCCAGTTTCGAGAACCGTGACGCGAAAACCATTGTTCTGATACCGCAGTTCCGCTTCCGCAACCGCTGATGAATCAGGAAAATAAAACCTTCCAGACAGTTTCTCGGGAACTCTATCCATGATCATCAAAGGCCGAAATCAATACCATCAATATCGAGATATTCTGCGGCTATGACATTACCTTTGTCCTCCTGGACGTTAATGAAACTATCAAGGGACCCTTGTGATGCGAAATACGTATTGAACGTCAGGTAGCGCCATGTTCTGACCGCAGCCCAGGGCCTTAACAAAGCTACTGACAGAATCGTTGCTGCAGCATTGGAGACGATAATCCAAAGATACCTGGTTCTGGATATTCTCGAAGCCAGGCGGTGTTTGCCATCAAGATAGGCCGCATTGAATGCAATATTGCGCATGCCGGCTGAATAAAACAGATACGCAAGAATGAATGGCGAGTACGCCAGAATGCCAATCAGGAAGAACAGGGCGAATGTTCCGATGTTGTTCAACGGGTTTTGAACGGCTTCCGGGTTTAACTCTGCACCGGTGATCAGAACAAACAAGCCGCCAATAATGACCGTGATGCCGATGGTAGATGCAATACAGAAGAGAACGGAAGCACCAAGATTGGCATAAATGGGTTTAAGCCCGACATCGATGCTGAAGCCCGCATCGCCGAAACTTGTATTGTTTCCTATGTAATTCGTGCTCGCTCGCGAAACAAACGGAATGAACAGGATGGCAGCCAGAAACGCAATGGGCAGAAGAACAGCAACAAATACAGCACTTCCAGCATCGCCACTCGCCACTATTCCGGCAATGCCCGCAACGATGCCAAGTGGTACAAATGCAAGCAAAGGAAGACCGATGAAAATCCCGAGAGCCCGCCAGTAACTGCCCCGAAAATTGAAATGAACATTTCTGTAGCTGGTCATGCGGGCATTGAACGAAATGGCCTTGTTGAAAACCCATGGAAGTGCCAACAGATATGGGATGGTCAGGATCAGGCCAAGGATCGGGTTTACTTCGTTCAAGACGTTGATCAGCACCAGATAGCCGATAACAATGACCCTCCCGATCAGGATTTGCATCGGTCGGGCGTGGTACTCGAAGTTATGGCCGTCCAGCCATGTGTTTCCATAGAAATACCGTTGACGCCGGACTTTGGCCCAAGCTGTATAGATACCAAGTGTCAATATGCTGAGAAGAAGATTGACGATCCAGATTCCAAAATATTCAAGTGCACTTCCGGTGAAAGAAAAGTCGTTCAGTCTCGTGCTTTCAGCTTCGGGAGGTGCTTCATAATTCATGTAAATCCGCCTGTAATCTGCCTAGGCACTTATATTGGATGATTCTTAGCACAAATTGAAACAAACAAGTAAAATACTATCCGGTTTTCAATTCTTTGCTATTGAAGGGTGTCAATGTCATTCTGGGTGACAATATAGGTTGCCGTGAATGTCACCGCATCACCGGGAGCCAGCGTATCCCATACGCCGTTGGTTGCAGCATCGGTGGAGTCTCCAATTGTACCTGCATCGGTTGTAAGCGTTTCATTCGATGGAGCGGGAGCCGGGCCAGACCCGCCATGGGCATCTGCGAGTGAGATATTGGAAATTATCTGATCGCCATCATTGGTGACAACATAGGTGTATGTAACTGTCTGGCCTAGTCCCACATTTACAGTGAGATCAGCGGTCTTGGTAACAGACAAAGAAGGATTTCCCGGTGTCACGGTAATTGGGATGTTGTCGGTATCCGTTATACCGCCACCCGTAACACTGAATACCAGCGTTTCCGCTCCGCTGAACGCCGTATTGGGTGTGTAGACAAGTCCGTTCATGGCTGTATTCACCTGAGCAGGTGTTCCGGTAAAGGTTACAGTCGCGGTCCCGTCAGCACCCCCTGTAATGGTAACAGAACCGGGCGAGCCAAGATTGATGATACCATTTGAAACGGTGAGTGTTACCGTCATGGTTGCAGATGTATTGGTCGCGGTTTGCGGTGCGTTGACACCGGAAAGTGTCAACGTGTTGTTCTCCAGAACAGACTGCCCAGCGGGAGATTGGGTAATTTCCTGAAAGTCAATATCATCCCAGGTTGCAATACCGGGACCAAATCCTGAATCCAGGGTCTGAACTCCGAATGCGACGGTACGTGACCCGGCCGTAACCGTGGTCACACCAGATATTGCAGTCGTTATCTGGTTACCATTGTTGACGAGAGGCGTGCCACCAAGACTGCCATCCGTAGCGATCCGCAATGTGGTGCCATCAATCACGACAACAGGAAAATCAAAATCTCCAATATCCGTGGATGTGTAACTGACAAGCGTGTAACTCAAAAATCCGGCATCACCTGCCGTAAAGGTTTGCTGACCAAAGCTCTGAAGGTTGGGACCAGTTGTGGTTGCACCAATGTCATTGCTGGTCGCCGTCAGCACTCCACCTGTAAAGGTAACGCTGTCTGTGGTGCCGGGTGTAACGGCGGTCCATCCGGTACCGCCGGCACTGAAATCACCGTTAACAAGCTGAGCAGAGGCTCCCCCAATCATCAGGCAAAGGAACGCCGCTGCCGGAATCAGCATCCGCCAGAAATTCAAACAGCAATGTCTCTTCCCTGTACCTGACTGCACGTTGCTGAAACTCCACACCAAACCTGATCAAGCGACGCCTGATTGTCCGGTAGCTTTTCGGGTTTTCCAGAGTAACGTGTGAGCAGCGAATCACCTATTCGCACGTCTCAATTATCCACAGGCTGCAAGTAAAGCTTTTGAGAGCGCTGGAAACCTTACCAAGCTCGTTGCACACCGTCCCAATCGATAAAGCTGCCAGATTGTTCGGGTCTTAGCGTTTCCGCAACCTTCAAGATGCCTTCAGCACTTTTTGGGGGTGTGATATCGGCGGAAGGTCCTCCCATATCCGACTGGACCCAGCCGGGATGCATGGCGATGACGGAAACTCCATCAGGCTTGAGGTCTATAGCCAGCCCTTGGGTCACCTTGTTGAGTGCTGCCTTCGATGCACGATAGGCAATCCGGTCAGAGGTCGAAAACTCCATCCGGCCCATTTTTGAAGATATGTTGATGATACGCGGATTTTCGCTCTCTTTCAGGAGGGGCAGAAAAACCTGCGCAATTTTGAGCGGCGCCAAAACATTGACTTCAAGCGTCTTTGCAAACCCATGAAAGTCCATATCAGTTGTTGACTGTTGGTCTGGCCCGATAATCCCTGCGTTGTTGATCAAAACATCAATCGGCCTGTGAAACGCATTGGCGACTTTTTCAATTGCCTGATGATCCGTGACATCAAAATTGAGCACAGCCATTTGCGGCAGTTTCTGTGCAAGTTCACGCTGGGCTTCAACGGAACGGACAGACCCGACAACATCCCAGCCTTTTTCAAGCGACTGCCGCGCGAGTTCAAAGCCGATCCCGCGACCGGCACCGGTAATGAGAATGGTTGTCATGCTTCAAGGCTCCTGCGCAACTTCACTGCAGTCAATGTTTCATCCAGCTCCACATCATCATAAGTGAGAACCTGGTCTACCGCTACATCGCGTTTCATTTTGATGTTTCCGGTAAGACCGAGTGGCAACATCTTGTCTTTCAGGGAAATTGTGGCAGGCCGCAATTGTCCGGCAACGGTATAACCACCCTCACCGTCAAGCGTCTCACCAGCCTTCAGATCACGTTTGGCAACCGCAACCACATCACCACGGAATTCCTGTGCGACCCCCGTAGCCTCTCCTCTCAGCGCGACAGATGCCACCGACATGCCGAGTTCCAGTCCGATCAGGTGCCACTGCTTATAAAGACACATGAAGCGGCCTGTATCATCGGTCTTGACCTTGTATTCTTCCAGGCATTTTCGCTGGTAGTCGGTTTCACATTCCACGACCACAAACACACCCATGCGGATGTTGTGATTGAACTCCGTACCGTCCGGTTTCAATCCGTTGATCACCTCAACCATGCCGGAATGTTCAAGCGCTCCGCCCTGATTGTGGGGACGCATCAGCGAAGGAATATCGTCAATGGAACCAAGTGGGTAAGCCAGACCGTTTGACGGCACATCAAGCCCACAAGCATTGGCAATGGCTGCACTTTCGATTGCCGGTTTTGTGCCATCCAGGAAAGAATTAAACATTTTCGGGTTCATGCGCCCGCGTTCAGCCACTTCGCGTGGCACACCCCAATGATCCCAGATCGTGTCCGGTGTCGAAAAGCGGTATTCCGGCTTCCACTTGTGCCCTCGCCCTGCCGCCGCAACCTTGAAGCCGCAAGTCCGCGCCCAGTCAACAAGATCACATGTCATCGCCGGCTGATCCCCGAAAGCCATGGAATAGATCACACCTGCTGACCTTGCTTCACGAGCGAGTGCCAGTCCGGCGAAAGAATCGAGCTCCACCGTCGCACTCACCACATGCTTGCCATTGGCAAAGGCAGCCAGCACATGATCTGATGCAACGACCGGGTTTCCCGTAGCTTCCACAATGATGTCGATGGCCGGGTGTTTCACAAGTTGCCGGTAGTCATCACAGACATGGGTGGCACCATTCGTTACTGCCGCGTCCAGTGAGCTTGCCGAATACTGTTCTTCGGTCCAATGCACATTGCTCAGGTTGGACTTCGCCTGTTCCACATTGAGATCAGCAATACCGACAATATGCACCCCCGGAATGCGGATTGCCTGACTCAAAAACATGGAACCGAATTTCCCCGCACCGATCACCCCAACCCGGATTGGGGTGCGAGAGGATTGACGGGCAAGCAGAAGAGAATGAAGTGACATGAATTGTAATGTTTCCGTTCGTCTTGACTTGATACCCAAAACCAAGGCGCTTCACCATAGGGTTTTAATTCCGGTGTGAAATATTCAGAGGCACTAGACGGGGATTTGAAATGAAAAGAAACGGGTGGCTTGGCTGTGCGTTTCTTTCCGTGCGATAAAGCGCCAGCTCATAAAACCGCTTAAGGTGTAAACGGGATTGTAGAAAGCAAAAACCATGAGAAGTTTTGAAGAACTGTTTGAGATCACCGCTGAACGCAAAGGTGGCAGGGACGCGCTGAACAAAATGCTTGATAAGCCCAAAAGTGCTGCAACCCTGCGCAAAATCCCGGACGATCGCTGGTTGGCGGGCATGACCAAATGCATTTTCCAGGCAGGCTTCAACTGGAAAGTGGTTGAAAACATGTGGCCCGGATTTGAAGCAGCCTTTGAAGAATTCGACATCGGCAGATGCGCCATGTTGAACGAAGATGATCTGGACCGGCTGGTGAGTGACACGCGCATCGTGCGGTATGGTGCAAAAATCAGGTCGGTTCAGGAAAATGCGGCTTTCATCATCGACCTGATCAAGGAAAACGGAGGCGCAGGCAAAACCATCGCTGACTGGCCTTCCTCCGATTATGCAAGCCTCCTCGAACTGCTGAAAAAGCGCGGCTCACGGCTTGGCGGCACCACGTCACAATATTTCCTGCGCCGAATGGGCAAAGACAGTTACATCCTTACAAGGGACGTTGTCAGCCGCCTGATGGCAGAAAATGTGATCGACAAGCCGCCCACTTCAAAGAAAGCGATGGGACAGGTTCAGGACGCCTTCAACACCTGGATGGATCAGTCCGGCCGCTCGCTTACGGAAATAAGCCGCGTTGTGGCGATGAGCCTGTAGACAGTTGCAGGGTCTTGCGGGCATGATTGCCTTGCAATGATCTATGGTTTCAAACTTTCCGCTTCCCGCCTGATGAGAGCAGTGCCGACCGGTGCCGTTTTGATTGCATTTGGCTTGGCACCGGCATCTGCCTCGGAGGCCTGTTCGGAAATCCGGAAACTGGTTCAGGCGGCACCTGCAGGCTTCTCTTCAGTTGATCAACCACCCACATTCCATGACGTTGGAAAGCCGGAAAATTGCAGTATCAGCAAAGAGCTTTCGGGCAGCAGCGCCTATATCTGCTTTTGGGAATTTGACTACCGCTCACCTGCCGCAACACAAGGGTTCGAAACGCTGAACCAGTCGCTCATCCAATGCCTGGGGAGCGATGCACAGGTCAAGTCAGACCAGCCCGTCAATCATCCCGATTTCTACGATCTGAAAACTTACGCAACCGACACTGCCACGCTATCCATCTCCATCAAGGACAAGGCCGCGCTGGAAAAGACATTCGTGTTTTTAAGGGTTGGGGGGTGAAGCCGGCCAACCGTTAACGTGACTACGATTAATGACACCAAATCATAAATTTCCTTGTCTCCAAATGATAATTCTAAACGGATGCTATTTGCTCTGCCTTTTCAACCAAAACCTCTGCCTGTCTGATGGAGGCGTAGTCAATCAGTCGTCCATCAAGAGATACTGCTCCTTTTCCTGATTTTGCGGCCTCTTCCATGGCAACGAGAATGCGCCTGGCACGGTCTACTTCGTGTTCAGCTGGGCTCATTACAGTATTCGCCAATTCGACTTGAGAAGGATGGATGGCCCATTTTCCCTCATATCCCAGAACTGCTGCACGCTTTGCTGCCGCTACATAGCCGTCGGGGTCGGAAAAATCACCGAATGGACCATCGACGGGCCTCAGACCATTTGCACGCGCAGCTATCATCATTTTGGAAAGTGCATGGTGCCACATGTCTCCCCAATGTGTTTCTCGCACACCGTCTTTTCCGGGATCCGTCAAGACTGAATAATCCTCATTCACTCCACCAATAATTGTTGTGCGTGCTCTGGTTGACGCAGCGTAGTCTGCCACTCCAAAGTGCAGCGATTCATTGCGTTGGCTTGCTGCAGCAATTTCATTCACGTTTTGCATTCCAAGCGCAGTTTCGATGATGTGTTCGAAACCAATGCTTTTTCCAAATTCCATGGCACTTTCAATTTGGGTAACAAGCATATCCAGGGCATAAACGTCTGCTGCGGTTCCCACTTTCGGGATCATGATCAAGTCCAAACGACTACCGGCCTGCTCCAAAACATCAACAACATCTCGATACATGTAGTTAGTATCAAGTCCGTTTATACGAACAGACATGATCTTGGAATTCCAGTCTATGTCATTCAGGGCTTCAATTACGTTCTTTCGGGCTTGAATTTTGTCATCTGGCGCGACCGCATCCTCCAAATCGAGAAAAATCACATCGGCCTTGGATTGTGCAGCTTTTTCAAAAAGTTGTGGCTGACTTCCAGGTACCGCCAACTCGCTTCTGTTTAGCCGGGCAGGCGCGTGTTCAATACTTTTAAAGCTCATAATTTCATTCCCTCTTTCTGATCCAGAGTCAGAAAAAGATGGGCGAAGGACTGCTTTGTCAAGTCAACAATATATACTTTTACAAAAATTACAAAACTACAATTTGTCATTTACTCGCACCACACAACAACTAAACTTTTCTTACTCTCTTCCAACACCTTGCCTACATTCTCACACCGAATGACGGAGGAGTTCTGCTATGGACATTCATGAATATCAGGCGAAGGAAATCTTGAATGGCTTTGGGGTGAAAGTTCCTCCGGGCGGACTTGCCTACAGCCCGGAACAGGCAGCATATCGCGCTCATGAAATCGGTGGTGATCGCTGGATGGTAAAGGCGCAGATTCACAGCGGAGGACGGGGCAAAGTAGGCGGTGTCAAACTATGCACAAACGAGCATGAAGTGTTTGATGCGGCCAATGAAATGTTTGGTAAAAAGCTGGTTACCCACCAGTCGGGCCCTGCCGGAAAAGTGGTGTACCGTGTGTACATTGAAGGCGGCGTGGAAATCGAGCGGGAGCTTTACCTGGGATTTGTGCTTGATCGTTCCACAGAACGGATCATGGTTGTTGCCTCTTCATCGGGTGGAATGGAAATAGAGGAAATCGCAGAGGATGAACCAGACACGATTTTGCGAAGTGTCATCGACCCGGCAGTTGGGCTAACCGAATTCCAGGCGCGTGAAATCGCATTTGATTTGGGAATTGAATCTTCTCAACTACAACAAGCTGTCTCAACGATTAAAGGATGTTACAGGGCGTTCCGCGACCTTGATGCAACCATGGTGGAAGTCAATCCGTTGGTGGTTACCAAAGATGGTTCCATAATGGCGCTGGATGCAAAAATGGGGTTTGACGACAACGCCATGTTCCGCCGGCTCGAGATTTCCGAGCTTCGTGACAAAAGTCAGGAAGATGCGCGAGAAACACGCGCGGCAGATCGCGGGTTAAGCTATGTGGGACTTGAGGGAAACATTGGTTGCATAGTGAATGGAGCGGGGCTTGCGATGGCGACTATGGACACCATAAAGCAATCAGGCGGGGAGCCTGCCAATTTTCTTGATATTGGTGGTGGCGCGTCGCCAGAACGGGTCGCCAAGGCCTTCCGGCTCGTAAAGTCGGATCAGAATGTAAATGCAATTCTGGTCAATATCTTTGCTGGCATAAACAGATGTGACTGGGTTGCCGAAGGTGTTGTTCAGGCATTGACCAAAGAACCGGCCGACATGCCTGTTATAGTACGTTTGGCAGGAACCAACATCGAACAGGGACGGGAAATTATTCTGAATAGTGGCTTGCCAATCGTTTTGGCAACAACCCTTGCCGAAGCTGCGGATTTGGCTGTCGATAGCACGAATAACGTAACCAAGCTGGCAGAAGTATCATGAGCATATTGATCAACAAAACCACTCCCGTAATCGTCCAGGGCCTCACTGGCCGAATTGGGCAGTTTCATACGCAAGAGATGATTGAATATGGGACCAACGTTGTTGGCGGCGTTGTGCCCGGGCGTGGAGGCGAAACAGCATTGGGCGTCCCAATTTTCAACACAGTTAAGGATGCTGTTCAACATACGGGCGCGACGGCAAGTTTTGTTGTTGTGCCTCCCCCCTTTGCAGCAGATTCCATCATGGAAGCCGCAGACGCCGGTATTGAGCTGGCTGTGTGTATCACAGATGGCATCCCCGCACAGGACATGATGCGTGTGAAACGCTTCATGCGCCGCTATCGATCAGAAAAACGGATGCGATTGTTGGGACCAAACTGCGCCGGCATTATCACGCCCGGCGAGGCCTTTGCCGGAATAATGCCAGGACATATTTATCTTCCCGGATCGATAGGCATCATTGGTCGTTCGGGCACACTTGGTTATGAGGCTGCCTCGCAGATGATGGAACTTGGAATAGGTGTGTCCACCAGTGTCGGGATTGGTGGAGACCCGATCAATGGCTCTTCTTTCAGGGATATTCTTGAATTGTTTGAAGCAGATGATGATACAACAGCCGTTGTAATGATAGGAGAAATTGGCGGCCCACAGGAAGCGGAAGCTGCTGAATATATTCGAGACCACATGACCAAGCCTGTCATTGCATATATTGCAGGCATGAGCGCTCCCCGGGGAAAAACAATGGGGCATGCGGGAGCAATCATTTCCGCATTTGGCGAGAGCGCGCCGGAAAAGGTGGCGCTGCTCGAGAGTGTTGGCGCGACGGTATCCCAATCCCCGTCAGAAATAGGTACCACTGTACAAACCGTACTTGGAAAAGCAGCCTGATTGTTTATGGCCAACCATGCCGCAAAATGAGGATGTAATATCTTACCAATTACATCCGCTTTGGGCTCAAACCTGTCACTCAAACTACCTGGTCAACCGCTTGTACGTCACCCGTTTCGGGTTTACCGCTTCTGGTCCCAGCCGTCTGATCTTGTCCTGCTCGTAGTCTTCAAAGTTTCCTTCAAACCATTCCACATGGCTGTCGCCTTCGAAAGCAAGGATATGGGTAGCCAGGCGGTCAAGGAACATCCGGTCATGTGAGATGATCACAGCACAACCAGCAAAGGCTTCAAGCGCATCTTCGAGCGCCGCAAGCGTTTCGGTATCAAGGTCGTTGGTCGGCTCGTCGAGCAGGATGACGTTCCCGCCGGATTTCAGCATCTTGGCAAGATGCACACGGTTGCGCTGACCACCGGAAAGCGTACCCACCTTCTGCTGCTGGTCTCCACCCTTGAAATTGAACGACGAACAATAGGCACGGGAATTTACTTCGTGCCTGCCGAGCTTGATGATGTCATTACCCTCGGAAATTTCTTCCCAAACGGTCTTGTCGCCATTGAGCGCATCGCGGCTTTGATCCACATAGCCGAGGTCCACCGTTTCCCCGATGCGGATTTCACCACCATCTGGGTCTTCCTGCTTGGTAACCATCTTGAAGAGGGTGGACTTACCAGCACCGTTCGGGCCGATCACGCCAACAATGCCGCCCGGTGGCAGCGCGAAGGTAAGGTCTTCAATCAATAGGTGATTGCCATAACCCTTGCGCAGGTTTTCCGCTTCGATGACCAAATCACCGAGGCGCTCACCGACAGGTATAATGATCTGAGCGTTCTGGGGCGTCCGGTCATTTGCGGCCTTGACCAGTTCGTCATAGGCCTTGATCCGCGCCTTGGATTTTGCCTGCCGCGCCTTGGGCGAGGAATTGATCCACTGGCTCTCTGCTGCAATTGCCTTCTGGCGGGCAGCCTCCTCGCGGCCTTCCTGCGCCATGCGCTTGGACTTGGCTTCCAGATAGGCCGTATAGTTGCCCTCATACGGAATGCCCCTGCCCCGGTCGAGTTCAAGAATCCAGCCAGTCACATTGTCGAGGAAGTAACGGTCGTGGGTAATCATCAGCACGGAACCGGGATATTCCCGCAGATGTTTTTCAAGCCATGCAATGGTTTCCGCATCAAGGTGGTTGGTCGGTTCGTCGAGCAACAGCAGGTCCGGCTGGGAAAGCAGCAAACGGCAAAGGGCAACGCGGCGAATTTCACCACCGGACAAGTTGTCAACACCGGCTTCACCCGGCGGGCAGCGCAGCGCTTCCATCGCCATTTCAACCTGACTGTCCAGGTCCCACAGGTTCTGGGCGTCGATAATATCCTGGAGCTTCGCGCCTTCTTCCGCAGTTTCGTCGGAATAGTTCATCATCAATTCATTGTAGCGATCGAGGATCGCCTTTTTGTCGGCAACGCCTTCCATGACGTTTTCAGCAACCGTTTTTGATTTGTCGAGTTGCGGCTCCTGCGGCAGGTATCCGCAAGTCGCACCTTCTGCCAGCCAGGCTTCCCCGCTAAACTCCTTGTCGAGGCCTGCCATGATCCGCAACACGGTTGACTTGCCTGCACCGTTTGGTCCCAGAATGCCAATTTTTGCATCAGGGTAAAAAGACAGGTGAATGTCCTCCAGCACCTTCTTTGCACCGTAGGATTTTGAAAGACCGGACATGTGGTAAATGAACTGGCGGGCCATGTGGCAGCACTCCGTGGAATGAGCGGATGATGAATATCGCGCGAATGAAATGAAGTTTTCCGAGGTTTATCGCAGGGCGAAAACGAAAACAAGCAAGTTAATTCCTGCGCGCCTTATTGTTCAAAGGGCTTGATGCGTTTCACACGGAATGCCTGCAGTCCTTCAATCGAGGTTGTTGTAATGCGAATGCCGAATTGTGCAAGAAGATCAATGTCCTGCAATCCCGTCGGCGGTACAGGCTCTAGTTCATAACGGTCCGGTGCAAAGGTTCCCTGCCTGGCTTGGTCTTCAAGTCTGTCGATAAAGTTTGCTTCAAAGACAATGGCACCATCGAAGTCTACAGAAGCAAGAAGCGCGTCAGTGAAATCAACTTCATGCAAAACGGCATCGCGAAACGTTGCTGCTGCAAGATCAGCACCTGCAAAACTCGTCTGAACGATAAGCGATCCGTCAAAATTCTGTGCGAAACCTTCGACTGAACCAAAGTCACAATTGTAAACAAGACTGTTTGCAAACTCGATGCCACTCGTCTGTGTCGCCATGAAAAACGGCTCTCCCGGAGAACGGTATCGCCCGGGGGCTTCTGTAGAGACGTGACCACGGAAATTGACGCTAGTCAGATAACTGTCCACGAAACGGGTATTTTCGAGCCCCGCAGCACCGAAATTTACGGCACGGATTTCCATGTTCCGAAACTCAGCAAAGCGCAGGTTCGCATGACGGAATGTCATTTTGAAAAGATTGGGCGTGCTGATTTCAGCGTAGGAAAAATCAGCGCCGAAAAATGAGAGCAGTTCCGTTTCAAGTATCTTGAAATTGAAAAGTGCATTGATGATTGCACCACGTTCAGGGCTCAAGGGCCGGTCAATCAATGCAAAAGTATTATCTTCCGGCTTCACCCCCAGGAGTTCGTTTGTCTTCGGGAGATCATCCCGCCGACGCATTGCGACATCGCGCATTTCGCGGGTGGTGTTCTGGTTCGCAATATCCGATTTCAGATACCGGTATGGCCGCACCGTGTTGGTAATGGTGATAAACTGGTTGCGAAGAGAAAGGGAAATGTCCTTGAGCAGGAAATTGTCGTCGTTGCCAACCTTCCCTTCGCGTTCCAGGTTGGTGACTTCTTCACCAAGTTTGGCGGCGGCAGCAACGATGTTTGGTAGAATGTTCGCGCTGCGGTCGCTATCTTTCAACTGTGCATCGGTTTGCAACAATCCGATTTGCACATCAATCCGGTCATTTTGTTCTTTAAGGAGATTTGTTTGGGTAATCAGGCTTTCGCCCTGTTTCTTGAGCAACTCGTTTTGCTGGAACAAAAGCGCAGAACCCGCCAGTGCTGCAATCGCGGCAATCAAACCCGTGATGGAAGCGATCAGCCAGCGTCGCGTTGAAAGCCAGGCATAACGCGCAAGAACAAGTTCAGCGAGATTACGCGCGGCACCTGTTGCTTTTGGAACATCTTGTTCAGCGGCATGACGCGCAACATCACTTAGAGGAGCAGCAAGCCGCTCGATCTCGATTTCCGTACGCTGGAAAACCTTGCTCCAGATCCGGCGCCTCAAAATGACCAGAAGAACAAAAATCGTAACGAGAAAAATTACCAGCCCCAGCATGGCACTGAAAATCGCAGCTGCATTCTCGGCAAACAGTTTCAGTCCGAATGTTGAGAAAACCGCTCCCAATGCCAGACCGAGAATGAGCATGAGAAAGCCTACCTCAATGCCCGTCCCGCCCGGTTTGCTGCCCATGGGAACATGATTACCCGCATCGTCATTTGAAACCGGTCTTATGAGGTCATCTTCGTCAGCCATGCCATCCCCCCGCCAATCTGAATACCGCAGGCAGGCTAGCAAAGGGAAATGCCATACGCCAGAGCCGAATAAACCGGATTGCACTTTGGCAACCAATCCTTATCATGCGCCATCAATTGAAGATTTTCAGCAACCGTACATAGAAAAGCGTGGGTACAGCATGACAGTAATCTTGATCGGCATCGCGCTTGTTCTGGCAGGTGCTGCAGGCATTTACACCGGATATTCAGGAGATGAGGTGCTTACGGCATCCGGCGGATGGGTGGCCTTGATTGTCGGCGCGCTGGTCACTCTTTTCGGTTTCGGCAAACGTACCAGCGACAAGGTCACGACTCCTGATCGCGAAACTTCGGAACACGGCCAAACGGAAGTACGGGCATTGGTCCAGTCCATGGGTGTGGTGGCAGTTGCAGACAAGAAAATCCGTGATCAGGAAATCGGAACCATCGCCGGTATTCACGAACAGATGCTGGGCATAAGCATTTCAGAGGAGGAAATCCGCGAAATCCTGTCCGAATTCAATAATGACTTCGACATCACCAAGCGCCTCACCCGCGACCGGGCAAAAATCAGCCCCATGATGAAGCGCCTGATTGTGCAGTCCTGTCATCTTGTAATGGTGAGTGATCTGGAAATCGTGCGTCCTGAAGAAAACCGGGTTCAGGAAATCGGCCTCGCACTTGGGTTTGACCAGACGGATATTGACGACCTGATTGCATCGGCCGGTACATGAGCGAATACAAGGGATCTTTTCTGGAAAGCACGACAGGTGCCCGCTTGCGCACTTATACGTGCAATGCCGGAAAAAAGACAAAGGCGGTTCTCCATATCAACCACGGCATGAGTGAACATGCGGGACGTTATGAACGCTTTGCACTTGCATTGGCTGAAGACGGCTACAGTGCGGTCGCTCATGATCACCGCGGTCACGGCGAAACAACTGCGCAGGATGCCCCGCAGGCAACTTTTGCAAAAACCAATGGCTGGAGAAAGGTTTTGGCGGATGTTCATGCGGTAAACACTCATGCCCGCGAAACGTTTCCGGACAAGCCCATATGTACCTTCGGCCATTCCATGGGCGCAACCATCGCTGCTGCCTATGTCCTGAGCCATCCTGAAAAGTCAGACGCCGCCGCAATCTGGAACGGATCGATGACCGGCTTCTTGCCAAACCTGTTGGCACAGGTTCTCAAAATCGAACGCATGTTGAAAGGGTCTGATGTCGTCAGCACCTTTGGCGACGCACTTACTTTTGAAGCCTGGAACCGTGAAT
>JBCCYR010000010.1:0-20372 GCA_039189355.1 Pseudomonadota bacterium | reverse complement strand
TGTCCGCTTCGGTCCATTTTTATGCGGGCCTTGCGGCCAAAATAGTCAAAAGTGTCATCTTCTGTGTCTTCAATACGGGCCTTGCTTGCCTGCTCAACAGGCTTGCTCTGCTTCTGGATTTCAGTTTGCGGCACATCGTACCCGCGAAAGGCAGCATATTGCTCAATGCCCTTGACCGTAAGGACTGAAATCACGGCAAATCCAAGTACGTAACGCCACATGACACGTCTCACAAGTTCGTAAATGCAAGCATTTTAAGCGTGAAACCATAAATGATCACTAAGAGAAGGAGGTTTCGCGGCTGATTGTTGTGAAAGTTCCAAGTCCGGTTAATCTTCGGTAAATCACTGGTGGCAGGTAAGTCTGTATCTCTGGTGTGAAAACCTCCAGTTTGCTAAACATCGCAAAACGATTCATGGGTTTTTTATGGGCGGAGTAAAATCAAACCTGAGATTTTGCAGGACAATGGTTGCCTGCATGATTTTAGTCACGTCGTTTGTATTTTCACAGACGGCTTCTGCAAACTGGCGTGAAGAAATCGGAGTTTTCCGTATTGGTATAATCACGGGCGACGATATCACAGGCACTCTCGCTCGCATTGAACCTTTCAGGCTTGCCGTATCAGAGGCTCTGGAAATGGATGTTGAGTTTTTTCCTGCATCCAATAGCCGTTCATTAATTGATGCGCTCGTTGCAGAGCGTATCGAGTATGCCATTCTTTCAGCTTCCGGTTATGCATTGGCTTCCGTCAGATGCGAATGTGTTGAGCCCCTGGTTTTGCCCAGATCAACTGACAGTACGGACGGATACCATCTGGTAGCCATTTTGCGGGGTGGCAGTGAATTTGATCGTGAAGTTCTCTTGAAAAAGAGGCTTGCCATGCTGTCACCCAATGCAATAGCCGGTGAAGCCTTTGTCGAGTATCTGCTTGCAAAAGAATTTCCGCTTGAAAAAAGTGATGATCTTCTCTTTGAGGCAAGGGAAACATCCGAAGCCACCCAAATGGCTTTTGCAAATGGTGAATATGATGTTCTGTTTGGATGGAGTTCTCTTACCGGTGATCCTGCTGATGGATACTCAAGGGGAACTTTGCGGCAAATTCTGCAGATTGCATCATCAGATAACAGCTTCAGTATTGGTTGGCGATCGCCGCAAATTCCGCATCGGCCACACATATTGCGAAAAAAGTTACCTGGCGAAGCCAAAACGCTATTGCGGGATTCATTGGTAAATCTGTTTGACCGTGATCCCGTCGCATATGACTCCATAGAGCCCATTTATGGCGGCGGTTTTACCGCAGCCAGAAATGAACGGTTTCGGGAACTTATTGGATTTTTTGAAATGCTTAATGCAGATAACGATTCAAGTCAGGAAATCGAGACAGATTCCGCACCATCTGCTGATCAATGAAGATCAGCAGTCACTACAAGTAATACCACTACCTGTGCGTGGCCTTAGGAACATTTGTTCGGACAGTTCAATCGAAGCGTCGTCAAACGTTATTTTGCTGCCATCAAAATTGATAAAAGCGAAGGCTGGCTCATGATCTGAACTTACTCTTGCTGATAGCAGGAATGTATCGTTCGTTTTGATGCTTGCAGGGACATTGAACAAGCTGCCTTGGGCTGGCTCTGCTCCGCCATTGCGCCCGTGGGCCCATTCGACCTTGGCAACGCCATCATCATCAATGTATACAGCAACTATAGAGATTTTTACTGTCGCATCGTAAGGGTGCATGATCCTGTTAGCGATATCCATAAGCTGATCTAGACCCGCTTCGTTAAAGTTTTCACTTTGTGTTATCAGGTCAGCAACCGAACTTGATATTCTTGAAACTTTGCGGTCAACAGCAACGGCGAGTGATATCTCAAGTGTACCAATGAACAGCAGCAACAGGATTGGTACGATCAAGGCAAATTCTACCGCTGCAACGCCTTTTTTGTCGTGCCTGAAGGTGTTCTTCTGTGCAGAATCTCTAGACTTGATGTATCGAAACAAATTCAAAAACATGTTCATTGGTCCTGTTTGTGAGTGGAAACTTGCACGATCCTATTCAAAAGGTTCTGTTCTGGTTACGGAAACGACCTGGATGAGCGCGTAATCACCACCCGGTGTATGCAACAGGGGTGCTGCAAAATTCGTGAAAACCGGCCATTTGTATTGAGCACTTAGCTGGATAATTTGCCGTGCGCCGGGACCAGTCCCAGGATAGCCATTGCCTGGAAGGTTGCCATCATCGTCCGGGGCTGACGGATCTTGCAGATCAGCAAAAGTGGCTGCAACCTGAAGTTCTGTTCGCACATCATCACACTCGAACAGTACAGCCAGTCTTGAGCAGAATTCCGTACGGAATTGATCTTCGGTGGTAGTGGTGTTGAATTGCCCCGTTCGGAATAACCGCGTGGTGTCATCAATAATGGTTTCCAGATATTGACTTGCGAAGAAAAAGAGTGACGCCTCGATGATTGCAAAAATCAGGAGAAAAAATGGTCCGCCTATGATCGCAAACTCGACTGCGGTTACACCATCCTCAGATTTGTTAAACCTGCGGACGATCTTGGGAGGTTGTAAATAACTAAGCCAGCTCATTACCTGATCCTGTAAATGCGTCAGAATTCATAATTCCAAAAACAAAATACCAGTTGAGTGTTTCTGAAATCTTTATGGATTACAGAAAATGGGTGCTGTCGGTTAAGCCTTTGTTAACTTAAAATTCACTTTGGATTTTAGAGTTTGGATGATCAGTCTGCGTTGGCTTCTGAAAGCTGGTTACGCGTTTCGATCTGAGTCGATGCAAAATTGAAGGCAGAATTGTCATCACCAATAGTCAGCGTCGGCTCGCATACGGGAGCGCATGCCAGTGTTTCACGGCTCTCACGGCGGTAGATTCTGACTGTGTTGGTTTCACTACCGGTCACAACCACATGCTGGTCTACTAGAGCGTCACCTGCAGCATCCAGGACGATAAGATTGGTAACGCCAAAGGAACGGCCTGTCAGAACAAGTGTTTGCGCGTCTTCGACCGTAGCATCGACAATGGCCGGGTTGCCAACGATGATGGTTGCAGCCGGGCGTGAAACGCGAAAAACCTTCGCCTGATCCACAGTCACGACTACTGCGTTATCACGACCGGTTTGTTCAGCGGCTTTTGTCTGTGCGTTGGTATTTCCAAAAGTCACCAGACCGGCAATAATGAATGTGGCGAGAAATTTGTACATGTTTCACTCCAATGGATTTCGAAGCCATAATCCGTTATTTTGGTGAACGAAGCCTTAACCGCCAGCGTCTTTTCGTGAATCATCAAAAGACTATCTATTGTATGTATATTATAATGTAACAGAGCATCTGTCCGTAAAGTCGATAAAATGCCAGCTGGTTTTTAGCCAGCGGTTAACTGTGCGAAGCCGAAACTTGAATTAACCTGCAAGTAACCATGGGCGTTAAGCTCTTCTCAATTCCTCATCCGTATAGTCGCTTTCAGATCAGGAACAACTTGATCGAAAAACAGTGTAAAACACTTTGAGTTTAAGGAGCACAAAATGAAACTCGTAGCACGCTTTGTTAAAAATGAATCTGGTGCAACAGCTATTGAATATGGCCTGATTGCAGCTCTTATCTCTGTTGCTATCATCGGCGGCGCAAATGATCTCGGTACTGGTATCAAAACTACATTTACAACAATCGACGGTAAACTTCCTTCCTAATCGCTGGAAAAAAGTTTTACGAAGGGTCGGTGGTTTCCACCGACCCTTTTTTTGTTGTTAAACATCCGGCAATTCATTTTTGTTAAGCTTATTTACAGAGTTTGACCGTATTCAAATCTGAAAAATAAAACGGACGATATATTATGATCGAAAACAGTCTGGTATTGTTTTTCCCTTTTCTGATGATTTACGCAGCCCTGTCTGATCTTTTTTCCATGACCATATCGAACAAGATTTCACTTGTACTGATAACAGGGTTCATGGTGTTCGCTTTCTTCATTGGGATGGATTGGCAGACTATCGCCTGGCACTGGGCCATGTTTGCGATCGTATTGCTGGTTGGTTTTGGACTGTTTGCACTGGGTGTAGTTGGTGGCGGGGATGCAAAGCTGGCCGCTTCCACGGCACTATGGTTCGGTTGGGATCATATTTTGGAATATATTTATCTTTCATCCATCGTTGGTGCCATCCTGACACTCCTTCTTATCTATTTCCGGGCTCAGACATTGCCGATGAGCATTAACAGGATTGAATGGGTGGAACGCATTTACAACACAGAAAGTGGTGTTCCATATGGTATAGCTTTGGGTATTGGAGCCTTGATGGTGTATCCTGGAACATTGTGGATGCAATATGTTTTTGATGCCGCATCAAAACTCTGAATTGTCCGGTCACCTTAAATCTTAAAAGCCCGTGTCAGCCTCATGACCGGGCTTTTTGCTTTTTATGCTTCCAGAAATATTCATTAACATCCTGTTCATTAAAAAATTCAGGAATTCATTAACCATAAATACACCATTGCTGTCGCATCATCCCTCTTAAGCAGAAGCATATGTGCTTCGTTGGTTAGTACAAGAGGTAACACATGAAAGTAGCTCAACTTGCAGTATTGGGTGTGGCAGGCATTGCGGCAGTGGGAGCTGGCTATATTGGTTTCAATCTGAGCAATCGACCACAAGAAGTCCGTGAGGTTGTTGTCGAAGGACCTAAAGTCGAGCTGGAAGAAGTTCTGGTTGCTGCCCGTGACATTTCTTTGGGAACCTCGATCAAGGGCGAGATGTTTGAATGGCAAACCTGGCCCAAGGAAGGGATTGTCGATGGGTACATCACCCGTTCAGAAAATCCTGATGGCCTGGACATAGACGAGAACCCTGCAATTGCCCGGGCTCCGTTTTTTGTTGGTGAACCGATCCGCGAGGGCAAACTTGTTCGTGCTGACCAAGGTTACATGTCAGCCATTCTTCCGACCGGACAACGGGCCATTGCAACATCCATTTCGACGGCAACAAGTGCTGGCGGCTTCATTCTTCCCAATGACCGTGTCGATGTCATCATGACCCGTCGCGATGAAAGCAATGAAGATGGCAACTTCATCACCGAAACCATTCTTGAAAACGTTCGCGTTCTCGCAATCGACCAGACAATCGAGGAGAAGGATGGAGAATCGGTTGTGGTCGGTGAGACTGCGACACTTCAGTTGACCATTGAACAGGCAAAAATTCTGACAGTTGCACAACAGTTGGCTGACCGGATGGCGCTTGCACTTCGATCACTGGAAGACAGTGGCGATGAACAGCAGACATCCGATGCCCAGTATTTGCTCAGCGGTAATCGTGGCAATGGCCGGGTCAGGATCATCAAGTATGGAAATTCAAAAGATGTACTGGCGGGCCCGACAAATGCGAACTGAAAACAAAAAACTCTTCCTGATGGGGATTCGTAACATGCGTAAGTCAAATTTGCTTTTCATTTTCATGGCCACAATCGCGGCTGTGTTGCTCTTGGGCAATGTTCCATATGCAGGAAGCAGCATCGCACATGCAAAGTACCTGAAGATTGGAAAATCCTCGATTGGCAAAACCCAAACAGTCAAGGTTGGTCTTAACAAGTCACTTGTTATCGACCTGCCGGGTGATGCCCATGACATTCTTGTAGCAAATCCTGAAGTTGCAGATGCAATTACGAGGACATCAAGACGTATTTACATTTTTGGCAAGCAGGTAGGCTCAACAAACCTGTTCATCTTCGACTCTTCCGGGTCACAGCTTCTCAACATTGATCTCAATATTGAAAGAGATGTTGCCGGACTTGAAGAAAACCTGCGCAAGTACATTCCAGGTTCGGATGTGAAGGTTGAGGTTGTCAGCGACAACATCATCCTTACCGGCACAGTGCCAACACCACAGGCATCCGCCCGTGTTGTACAGTTGGCCCGTGCCTTTATTACAGGTGGTGAAGCAACAACAAACCAATTCAATTCGAGTTTCGGTGGCTCTGCTTCAAACGGAGGAACCGTAATCTTTGACCAGGAAGACCGGCAGGAAAGCCAGATCGTCAACCTGCTGAGAATTGATGGCGAAGACCAGGTTCATCTCAAGGTAACAATTGCCGAAATCCAGCGTACGATTGTGAAGCAGTTGGGGATTGATCTGTCTGCTACCGGGCTTTCAGTTGGCAACATTGATTTGCAGAAATTTACAGGCAATCCGTTCGGGCTTGGATTCTTCCAGTCAGGAAACAGTGCCAGCGCGACGTATACAGGCAGTGGTGGAGAAACAATCTCCGGTATATTGCAGGCACTGGATCAAGCTGGTGTATTACGGACTCTGGCGGAGCCATCCCTAACGGCGATCTCTGGTGAAAGCGCTTCATTCGCAGTCGGAGGGGAATATAATGTTGCTGATGGTTCAGAACAGGATCCCGATACAGGACAAGTTACCATTAACACTCGTATAGTTGAATATGGTGTTTCCTTATCTTTTACACCGGTGGTACTAGGCCCAGGTCGCATTAGTCTGAGAATCAGGACCGAAGTCTCTGAACCTACCACCGAAGGCGCAGCTGTAAGTGTTGGACCTGTGAGCTCACCAGGTGTACGTCGCAGACAGGCTGAGACAACAGTGGAGCTTCCATCTGGTGGCTCAATGGTTCTGGCTGGTCTTCTGAAAGACGATGTTCGACAAACCGTATCGGGCTTCCCTGGCCTCAGCAAGGTTCCTGTTCTTGGAACCCTGTTCCGCAGCCGCGAATTCCAGCGGTTTGAAACAGAACTGGTTGTCATCGCGACACCTTATCTGGTTCGCCCGGTTGCAAGACAGAAACTGGCCCGCCCGGATGACAATTTCCAACCGACTGCTGATGGTGCAGCCAACTTCCTCGGTCGCCTCAACCGCGTCTACGGGACAGTTGAGGGTGATCTGCCGGAGGGTCGTTATCATGGAAAAGTGGGTTTCATCTTCAAATGATGATCAGGATTTATGGAGCAAAACAAATGTCTCGAGTAATTAAAAAAATGAAACCCGAAACCGTTGATCGCAAGACAACCTGGTCCATCGGTGCAAAATCTTCGATTGTCGCACTTGCGCTGGCCCTGGGCGGTTGCGCCTCTTACCAAAAGGATCATTTCCAGGTGGGTTCGGTTCCGGAAGATTACCGCACCAAACACCCAATTGTTGTTTCCCAGTCTGAAGTGGTCGAAGACCTTATTGTCACGCCGCACATGAAAGGCATGTCATTCAGGCAGGAGAATGTGGTTACTGCATTCCTGAGCCGCTTCCGCAGGTCTGGCGCAAAGGAAGTCAGGGTAGTCTTGCCAGCTGGTTCGCACAATGAAGCCGCGGCGCGCCGGGTAGGGCATGACATTGTTGCACACATGAAAGAGGAACGTATTGATCGTTCCCAGATCAGGGTGGTGAGATATCATGCCTCCAATCATGGTGAAGCAGCTACAATTCGGCTGTCTTTCGACTCTGTAACCGCAGATCTGACACATGCGTGCGGACAGTGGGATGATGATCTTGTCGAGACATCCCAGAACCGGAACTACAACAATTACGGATGCGCAACGCAGAACAATCTCGCCAAGATAATCGCGAATCCGGAAGATCTGATCAGCCCACGTGGCCAATCCGAGATCGATGCGGAACGCAGAGACAATGTAATCAATGATTGGCGTGAGAATGGAACGCCGTCACTTCCGAGCCTTCTCTAGATTGATTGGGTAAACAAGAAAGTTCACAGGAAAGAGTAATGTCGATGAATGCTCCCCAAGAAGACATAATGACACAACAGGAAAATGATGAGTTTCCGCAAACAAATTTGGGGGATGTCCGCCCAATTCCGCGTATAACAATTCAATGTTTCTGTGAAACGGAAGGGGTCCGCCAGACGCTCGAAACTGCTGCGGGAGACCGCCGTATGGCGCGGACGCATACTTCAGTAAATCTGGGAGGTATTCCCGGCGCAGTGGAATATTATGCAACAGCGCCGACGCCGAACCTGATTGTAATTGAATCGCGCCAGACCGGTGATGCCCTGATGTCCGAACTTGAAAGACTTGCAGGTGTCTGTGATGCAGATACACGCGTCGTCGTTATCGGACACTTCAACGATATTCTGATGTATCGTGAGCTCATGGCAAACGGAATATCTGAATATCTGGTTGCTCCGGTTACCATGGCCGACATCATGTCATCCATTTCAAATGTGTTCATGAACGAAGAGACAGGGCCTATCGGCAAGGTCTTTGCTTTCATAGGTTCAAAGGGTGGCTGTGGTTCATCAACGATCTGTCACAACATTGCCTGGTCAATTTCATCAACTTACAGGAACGAAGTTGTGCTTGCGGATCTCGATCTGGCGTTTGGAACGGCAAATATGAATCTTGACCAGGATCCTACCCAGGGCATTGCTGACGCAGTTTTCTCGCCGGACCGCATCGATGATATTCTGCTCGACAGGTTGCTGGCGAAATGTGCAGAGCACTTGAGTCTGCTGGCTGCCCCTTCAACCCTTGAGCGCACTTACGATTTTGATGCACAGGCATTTTCCGCAATACTGGAAATCGCGCAAAAAAATGCACCATGCGTAATCGTTGACATCCCAAATCAGTGGAACGGCTGGACGAAACAGGTCCTTGCCGCAGCAGATGAGGTAATTGTCACTGCAGAGCCTGAGCTTGCAAACCTGCGCAATGCAAAGAATCTGGTTGATACGATTACTGAAATCCGTCCCAACGATGCGATGCCACGCCTTGTAATGAACCGTGTCGGGGTTCCTAAAAGGCCGGAGATTGCTGTTGCTGATTTCTCTAACGCAATTGGAATTGAACCATCTGCAGTTATTCCGTTTGAGCCGGCATTATTTGGCGTTGCTTCCAATAATGGTCAAATGATCTCCGAAGCAGACCCCAAGAGTGCTGTTGTCGAGATGTTAATGAATTTGACCCAGATTCTTACAGGAAAAGCTGAGGTCAAGTCAGCCAAGAAGAGCCCATTTGATTTCCTCAAGGGGATCAAGCGCAACAAGAAGTAGAACTTTCCAGATAACAGGTAGCGGATCGACAAATGTTTGGTAAACGCGGAAACAACATAGACAGCATAGAAAACCAGACCGCAAGCGCTGCTCCGGTCGAGGTGCCTGCGGCCAAACCTGAATTGCCCAAAGCTGATGCACCGGCAATGGTTCCTACGGTGGCTACTCCTTCAAAATCACCGGAACCGTCCGAGGTTCTGGAGGAGAAATCCGAGGAATATTACGACACAAAGACGAGTGTCTTCTCGGCATTGATCGATACCATTGACCTTGGTCAGCTTGCACAAATGGACCCGGAAGCCGCCCGGGAAGAAATCCGCGATATCGTCAACGACATCATCTCCATCAAGAACCTCGTCATGTCGATTGCCGAACAGGAAGAGATTCTTGAAGACATTTGTAACGATGTTCTTGGTTACGGACCATTGGAGCCGCTTCTGGTGCGCGATGATATCGCAGACATCATGATCAACGGTGCCAAAAGATCCTTTATCGAGGTAAACGGCAAGGTTGAACAGGCGAATGTCCGGTTCCGTGACAACACCCAGTTGATGAACATCTGTCAGCGCATTGTGAGCCAGGTTGGCCGCCGTGTTGATGAATCAAGCCCGATCTGTGACGCGCGTCTTGCAGATGGTTCTCGTGTGAACGTTATTGCGCCGCCGCTTGCAATTGATGGTCCTGCACTGACAATTCGTAAGTTCAAAAAAGACAAACTTACTCTGGATCAACTGGTCAAGTTTGGATCGATTACGCCTGAGGGTGCTACAATCCTGCAGATTATTGGCAAAGTACGCTGTAACGTGATCATTTCCGGCGGTACAGGTTCCGGTAAAACCACGCTGCTAAATTGTATGAGTGCTTATGCTGGCAACGAAGAACGTATCATCACTTGTGAGGACTCAGCGGAACTGCAGCTTCAGCAGCCACACGTAGTGAGACTGGAAACACGCCCGCCAAACTTGGAAGGTGAGGGTCAGATCACCATGACCGACCTTGTCAAGAACTGCTTGCGCATGCGCCCTGAGCGCATCATCGTTGGTGAGGTTCGCGGTTCCGAGGTGTTCGACTTGCTTCAGGCAATGAACACAGGCCACGACGGTTCAATGGGAACGATCCACGCCAACACGCCGCGTGAATGCCTAAACCGTATTGAATCCATGATCGCCATGGGTGGTTTCAATCTACCCGCCAAAACCGTTCGTGAGATTATCGTTGGCTCGATCGACGTTATCATTCAGGCAGCTCGTCTGCGTGATGGTTCCCGGAGAATAACGCATGTAACAGAGGTACTGGGTATGGAAGGTGAGGTCATCACGACCCAGGATTTGTTCGTTTACAAAATTGAGGGCGAAGATTCCAACGGCAAGCTCTTGGGCAAGCATGTTTCGACAGGGATTGGCCGGCCGGCGTTTTGGGACAGGGCCCGCTATTACAATGAAGAAGGAAGACTTGCAGCCGCTCTCGATGCATCCAATGAAGAAATACAACAGGCTTAGGTCCGTGGTCTAGATCGGGTTTTGGAACATGTTCGGTATCGATACTACAATTCTGGCATTCATCGGCCTCGCTACACTCTCAGCAGGTGCAATTGTCTATGCATTTTTCTTCAATCAGGTGGAGCAGGACCGCAATCAGGGTCGCCGTATTAAAGACATCAAGAACAACAGTGTTGACCGTGACAGCCGGATAAAAGCTGAAGCGCAACAGGCCAGTGCGCAAAAGCGAAAGCAATCGCTTCAGAAATCACTGAAGGAACTCGAGGAAAACACCAAGGCCAAAGATCCCAACAAGGTCGGCCTCAAAGAGCAACTGAAACAGGCTGGCATGAGTGTGAGTGTTCAGCAGTTTTATATTTTCAGTGTAATTTTCGGTATAATTTTCGGAGCCGGTTCCTTTGTCCTTTCAGGTAACGTTTTCCTGGGAGGCGCTGCACTGGTAATTGGCATACTCGGTTTGCCAAGATGGTATGTGGGCTTCAAGAAGAAGCGCAGAATGAATGCGTTTCTTGAAGAGTTTCCCAATGCGGTTGACGTCATTACCCGCGGCATCAAGGCAGGTTTGCCATTGAATGACTGTCTTGGAATCATCGCAACGGAAGCGAAAGAACCGGTGCGCACAGAGTTCAAGAAAATTCTGGAAACCCAGCAAATGGGTATTCCGATGACCGAGGCAATCCAGAAGCTTTACAAGAATGTACCGCTGACTGAGGCAAACTTTTTCGGAATTGTAATTTCAATTCAGCAAAGTGCAGGCGGCAACTTGTCTGAAGCCTTGTCTAACCTGTCAAAGGTTTTGAGAGACAGAAAGAAAATGAAGGCGAAAATCAAGGCCATGTCCTCTGAAGCAAAAGCTTCTGCCGGTATCATTGGCTGTTTGCCCATCATCGTTACCATACTGATTTATATAACTACCCCGGCTTACATCTCTCTGCTTTTCACCGAGCAGACAGGGAACTTGATCTTGTTGGGATCAGCCGTATGGATGTTCACCGGCATCATGGTAATGCGCCAGATGATTAACTTTGACTTTTAGGGTTGTTGGACACATCCGGAGAGAAAGACTGACAGCATGGAACAACTCTTAGGCTCACTGACCGAACCGCAAACACTGCTCTCCATTCTTGCAGCAGTTGCCGTCTTTGCGACAATCATTACTCTTGCAATGCCGATCCTGCAAAAGGATGAGTTGGGTTCGCGCATGAAATCCGTTGCGATCGAACGCGACAAGATTCGTGCCCGTGAGCGGGCAAGGCTTGCTGAACAGGAGCAGAAAGGAAAGCTAAAACAGTCAAATGACGGGTTTACACAGGAACTCGTAGACAAGCTTAACCTCAAGAAAGCCATTGCGGATGAGGGAACCTATAACGACCTAGTAATGGCTGGTTACAGACAACAGTCTCATATCAACATTTTCCTGGCATCGAAGGTGTTTTTGCCGATTGTGTTTGCAGTTGCTGCAGCTGTATATTTGTTCGTCATATCACCTGCCGAACGTGCTGCATTCATGAATTTTGCTGTCATTCTGTTTGCAGCAGCAGCAGGATTTTACCTGCCTACACTAATGGTCAAGAACAAGGTATCCAAGCGGCAACTTTCTATCAGGCGCGCTTGGCCTGATGGTTTGGACTTGATGCTGATCTGTGTGGAATCAGGCATGTCTCTGGAAGCCACCATGAAAAAGGTTGCACTTGAAGTCGGTTTGCAGTCGCCTGAGCTTGCAGAGGAAATGACACTTACCACGGCAGAGCTTTCATACCTTCAGGAGCGTCGTCAGGCCCATGAGAACTTTGCCAAAAGAACGGGCCTTGAGCAGGTAAAGGCGGTTTCGATGGCTCTCATCCAGGCCGAGCGCTACGGTACACCGCTTGCCACTGCATTGCGGGCGCTTTCACAGGAGAGCCGTGACATGCGCATGGCGGAAGCCGAGAAAAAGGCCGCAGCCCTTCCTCCAAAACTGACTGTTCCAATGATCGTGTTTTTCTTGCCGGTACTGTTTGCGGTCATTCTCGGACCTGCATTCATGCAGATCGCTGGGCTTGAATAAACGCTACTTTACAACTTACGAACATCCAGACAGTATTTCACCGCGGGATCGAAACGCCGGAAGAGGTTTCCCTTCCAGGCAGGCAAGGCGATAAATTGAAGTTGGGAACGACTTTATTCGCTCTTTTGTTGATCAGTGTTCTTAAGCAGATTCCAGGCGCTTTGTTGTGACAGCATCTGCCTTAGAAATGCGATGTTTTCCTCAGCCTCTGCTGGTGGAAGTTCGCCACGTGCAATATTTTCTGCTTCCTGGAAATTGCCCTGAAGGCCAACGACCAGTGCCAGGTTCTGTCTCACACGACTATCAGCGCCTGGCTGTTTTATGGCCTTGCGGAGAAATGTCTCCGAGCCTCTCAAGTCACCGGTCAGGACATAGGACATGCCGAGATTTGAAAGAACCGATGGTTCATTTGGAACGATATCAAGCGCCTTGCGGTAATATTGACGCGCTTCCTGAGAGCGATCCAACTGGTCAAGGATGGCACCTTGCGCGGAGAACAACCGCCAGTCCGGACGATCCGGGCGCTGGGCCCGCTCGATGACTTTCAGTGCCTTGGCGAAATTGCCGGTAGCAGCGAGCGCCTTGCCGTATGCAGAAAGAACATCATTGTCTTCGGGGTGGTGAATAACCATTTGCTGCATGACCGCCAGTGCCTGCTCATTCCGGCCGGTGGCACGCAGGACGTTTGCGTAATAAAGTCCAACATTCTTGTCTTTTGGTTTTTTCGCGTAATGTGCACCAAATCTCTGGGCAGTCAGATTAAGCTCTTGAACGGTCATTTGTTCGAGCGGTTTGCCACGGGAGCCAATTGATCCTGTTGTTGTCGGATCTTTCGCACATGCTGCCAGCACTATGGAACAGGCTGTTACAAGCATGATTGCAGTTGTTGACTTGAAGAATTTTGTTTTGCCCATGGTCAGCCCGCTGATTCCGCTGCAAGGTAGGTTTGATAAGGAAACTGATTCTTCAATAAATATTCTGTTAACCCTAACGGATCGTTAATTTGGGTTAACTGTGAACATGGAGGCAGCATGTCAGATCTGGCGCTAGCAAGTACAAAAGCGAAGGCGGTGACAATTCACCTGATTGAAAAAGACGGGTTGTCAAATGCCGAAGGTCTGTCCGATGTGGCATTGAACTGGGCAAAAACAAACCGGTTTACCGGGCAACCGCAAAAAATCCTCTGTGTTCCGGACAAAACAGGAAAGCTGGAAAGTGTTTTGTTCGGTTTGGGAGAAGACCCTGATCCGATGATTACGGGTTTGCTGCCATCAAGGCTGCCTGCGGGAAACTACAAAATTACCGATACCGTTTTGGAACCACATCTTGCCACTCTTGGCTGGTGTCTGGGTGCCTATGTTTTCAATGACTATAATTCGAAGAAACCTGTCGCAGCGAAACTTTCGGTTCCTTCTTCGGTCGACAAAGCAAAAGTCGAACGGGAAGCCAGCGCAACATTCCTTGCCCGCGACCTGATCAACACGCCGGCCAATGATATGGGGCCTGATGAACTTGAAGCAGCAATCAGAAAGTTGGGCAAGACCCACAAGGCAACTGTTTCTGTCGTCAAGGGTGATGCTCTTCTGAGGAAAAATTTCCCCATGATCCATGCCGTAGGCCGTGCAAGTACAAGCGCTCCCAGACTAATCGATTTGAAATGGGGAAATGCCAGACACCCCAAGGTCACGCTTGTAGGCAAAGGCGTCATCTTTGATTCTGGCGGCCTCAACATCAAACCTGGGGGGAGCATGCTTTTGATGAAGAAAGACATGGGCGGTGCTGCCAATGTCATTGCGCTTGCCAAGATGATCATGGTTGCCAAACTGCCTGTCCGGTTGCGCCTTCTGGTTCCGGCAGTAGAGAACGCGATTTCCGGCAATGCGTTCCGTCCAGGAGACATTCTGCCGAGCCGCAAAGGGATCACCGTAGAGATTGGGAACACAGACGCCGAAGGGCGGCTTGTGCTGGGAGATGCACTTGCTTTGGGGGACGAAGAGAATCCGGACATGATGATCGACATGGCAACCCTGACCGGTTCTGCCCGTGTGGCACTGGGCCCCGATCTTCCGCCATTCTATACTGATGATGAGGAACTCGCCGGATTGCTCTCGGATGCTTCAGAAAATCTCCATGACCCGTTATGGCGCCTGCCTCTGTGGCAATCTTATCAGAAAATGCTTTCGTCCAAAATTGCAGATGTAAATCATGTGTCTCAAAACAGTTTTGCAGGCTCCATCACTGCTGCGTTGTTTCTGTCGCGTTTTGTCGAAAATGCAAAATCCTGGGTGCATCTGGATATCTTCGGCTGGGTTCCGGCAGCAAAACCCTGGGCGCAGGTAGGCGGGGAGGCACAGGGTATCCGTGCACTTTTTGAAGTCATTTCGAAACGATATTCTTGACGGAAACGCGTAAAGATTGATTTCGGCTACGTAATGAAGCTATCTTCCGTGTATGAAAAGCATTGAACTGAACGCTTCCCAGTCGCTGAAATTATGGCACGACGTATCGCTTGCGCTCGTGCGGGACGGGAATCGTGATCTTACACAACGCCAGTTGGCGATCCTTCTGGTTGTATATCTGGAGCCGCCGCCGCACACCGTGCGTGGTCTGGCACAATATCTGGGCGTGACCAAGCCGGTTATTACGCGGGCGCTTGATACGATGGGCCACATGAAACTTCTGGAACGGCGAAGAGATGAAAAAGACCGGAGAAATGTCGTCATACGTCGGACGGTTGATGGTGCGCTTTATGTGGAGAGGCTGGCAGATCTACTTTCGGAAAAAGCCGGAGCTTTATGATGGCGTCGATGTTGCCCGTATTGGACCAACATGACCGCCGGCTGAACTTGTTGGATGAAACCGGAAAGCCGATAGTCTCGGACGGCTCGCCAGCAGCGGTCAATGTTGCATTCACAGAACTGCGTAAAGACCCCGATTTTGCCTGCGCAATTGATACGCAGTTGATGTTCGGTGAAACAGTGAAGGTTCACGACATTCGCGACAGTTGGGCGTGGGTACAAGCCGACCGGGATGGTTATGTAGGCTGGCTGGAAGCTTCTGTATTGCTTCATGATCCGGAGCCTCACACACATGTTGTTTCAGTCCCGCGCACGTTCTTTTATCCTGAACCGGACCTGAAGCTTCCCCACAAGGGGATGCGTTCAATGGGCAGTGCATTGCGTGTTTCTGGTGCAGCAGAAAACCGTGGCACAAACTATGCTATTCTTGATTCCGGTGAAGCGGTTATCGCCAGTCATATCCGTAGTATGGAGCAACACGAGACGGACTACGTTTCTGTCGCGGAAGTACTAATGCACACACCTTATTTGTGGGCCGGGACAACTGCGTTCGGACTGGACTGTTCCGGTTTTGTGAAACTTGCCATGTTCATGTGTGGTGAGCATGTATTGCGGGATTCTGACATGCAGGCAGCAACAATCGGGAGTGAAGTTGATCCTGGTGAAAACTACGACAATGTGGAACGTGGTGATCTGGTTTTCTGGCGGGGCCATGTCGGCATATGTCAGGGCAGAGATGCAAATGGGGTACAGACGATCATCCATGCGAATGGACACACCATGAATGTTGCATCCGAACCGCTATTGGGTGCGGTTGACCGCATTGCATATCTGTATGAAAAGCCGATTGGCGTAAGGCGGCCCTGAAACTTCTTATTGAACTTTCAGTCTTAACCGGTCTGTTGCCCATTCCATTGCAATTACGATTATGAAGATCGCCAGGATGATGGCTGAGGCTTTCTGATACTGGAAGAGATCAAAGGCCGATTTGAGTTCCTGGCCAATGCCGCCGGCCCCGACCAGCCCAAGCACAACTGATGAGCGTACGGCCTTTTCCAGTGCAAAAAGGGTCGTGTTAATCAAGGAAGGCATTGCGTCCGGCAGGACTGCACTCGTGAGAATGTTGAACTGTGAAGCACCGATGGCTCGCAAAGCCTCTTGCGGTCCTTTGTCGGCATCCTCCATTGCTTCTGCAAAGAAACGCCCGCAAAACCCGATTGTATCGACCAGAATGGTCATCGTGCCAGCAACAGCACCCAAGCCTACTGAAACAACAAAGATGAGAGCCCATACAAGGTCCGGGACTGTGCGGAAAAAAGAAACAATACCTTTGAAAAGGAACGCCACAGCCGGAACGGGTGTCACGCCACGCGCCGATAGCCAGGCAATCGGCAAGCTCAGAAGAACGCCCAACACGGTACCTGCAATGGCAATCTGTATTGTTTCAACAAGCCGCCAGCTCATTCGGGCCAGAAAAGCAGGGTCAGTTTCCGGTGGCAACATCCGCCCCAGCAGTTTTCCGATACGGGGAAAGCCTTCCGCCAGCCTTTGTGGCGATGGGCTTACATCTGAAATCGAGGCGATAATGATAGCGCCAATCGTGACCCAGATGACGAACTGGATGGCTGATACAGACTGAAACCTGGCCTCTTGCGGACGGCTGGATTGCCTCGCGTGCACATCAGCCATCGAAAACTCTTCCAAGGTCAGTCTGTTTCAACTGGCAGCTCTCTGCATCGATCAGTATCTTGCCGGCCTTTAATGCAATCACCCGGTCAGCATAGGTTAATGCATGCTCCATGTTGTGAGAGGTGAAAACAAGGGTGATGCCTTTGTCTTTGGTCAGGTCAACAAACTGACGCATGACTTCATGACCTGATGTCGGGTCAAGACTTGCAGCAGGCTCATCTGCAATCATCAGGTCAGGCTGACGGACGAGGGCGCGGGCGATTGCAACCCGCTGCGCCTGACCGCCGGAAAGCTGGTCGACACGGGCAGATGATTTGTCTGCAAGTTTCACGGTTTCCAGCGCTTCTGTCGCCTTGATACGCCATTCCTGACAGGCTGTTGCTTGGGTAAAAGCGCGCCAGCTTCCCGGTTGTCCGAGAAAGCCGTGCACCACGTTCGAGTGAGCCGTCAAGCGTTTCACCAGCCCATGTGCCTGAAAAACAAACCCGATACGCTTTCGAATTGTCTTTTGTTGCATACGGCTTGGGAACCGTTCGAATGTCTCGTTGAAGATGGAAATCCGGCCGCCTGAGTTTTCGTGCAATCCTGCAAGACACTTCAGAAGAGTAGACTTGCCAGCACCGTTTGATCCGATCAAGGCAACACTCTCTCCAGCTTTGATCTGTGCGGAAATTCCTTTCAGCACTGATGTTCCGGCAGAATAGGATTTCTGAAGATTGTCCACTTCGATGAGTGGCGAGGAGTGTTGTTTCACTGTACCCAATAAAAGCAGCCCGGAGTTCCCGGACCGTTTTTGCCTTTGAGATTGAAAAAGGAAGTCAGTCGCCAACGAAAGCACCAAAACTTTCGACACCGATTGTCTTGTACATGGAACGCACGTAGTCGTAGTCGGCGTCATTGACCTTGTCGAGGAAGAAACCACCTGCATATTTCTGGTTGTCATCTCCCTTGAGAACCGCTTTCATGATTGCAGCACCGTCTTCAACAAAAGCATCCCTGACCTTTTCAAGGACTTTGCCATCCACTGTTGCAGAGGAAACCAGGATGTCATTTGGCAGGTCCGGACCGCGTGCAACAACCTTGAAGGCAACATCAGGATAGGCTTTCCGTGCCTTGCGCAGGTGCCCGAAATTCATGCCAATGCCCGCAATGTCGCCGCGGATGAGTGCTTCAATTGCCACGTTACGCTTGATGATCTGTGCATCGTAATCGGCGCCATAGTCGAGACCGAGGTCGGCTAATGCCTGGGCGGGTCCTAGCTGCTGGGATGTTGACCCGACAGAACCGAATGAAACGGTTTTGCCTTTCAGGTCTGCAGCGGTTTTGATGGGTCCGTCAGCGAGTGTGACGATCTGGCCGAAGTAGTCCGGGCGCTGCCATGCCACAACGATCTGTGCATCTGTCAGTTCCTTCATGACAACGTATTCTGCCGGGCCAGTGAGAACGAAATTAACCTGGCTGGAATTCATGGCTTCAACGGCTGCTGTGCGGGAAGCAACAGGGAAGAGTTCAACTTCAAGCCCGGTGGATTTTTCCAGTGCGGTTTCAACGGCACCGAACTCTTGCTGCAGTTGTTCGAGACCTTCGACATCCGTAACTGCCATGACGACATCTGCGGCTTGTGCATGGCCAAACAACGCCGTTAACATTACTCCGGCGGCTGCAATGATTTTTTTGAGCATTTTTCCACTCCCTTGTTGGCTGCAGTCGCAGCATTGTCATACAAGCTTCAGATATTGGCTGTTTGTTACGCAGCGGTGACATCTTCTTGACGTTTCCATGACATCCACAAGTGAATGAAGAACGGGATTTCGCATGCAAAACTGGGTAATTGAAAACGGCACTGCATTAATCGATGGCGAACTTGCCACTCGAAATGTGTGCA
Organism: Pseudomonadota bacterium; assembly: GCA_039189355.1. Lineage (GTDB taxonomy): Bacteria > Pseudomonadota > Alphaproteobacteria > Rhizobiales > Rhizobiaceae > JAALLB01. Next base: position 1,437 of record JBCCYR010000010.1, on the reverse strand, counting down.
TTACTGATGGGGTCTTCTCTGATACCGCATCCGCAAACGCCTCCAGCTTTGATGCGGAAGGCTGCTATGTTTTGCCGGGCATTATCGATATCCACGGCGATGCTTTTGAGCGGATCATGGAACCAAGACCGGGTGTCTTTTTCGACAAGGAGATTGCACTGCATGAGGCCGACCGCCAGATGATATCGAATGGCATCACAACTGCTTATCACGGCCTCGGTGTGTCATGGGAGCCCGGTGTCCGGGACATGAACAACTCGCGGGCAATTGTGGAGGCATGGTCCAATCTGAAGGATAGTCTTTATTGTGACACGCACCTTAATCTGCGGTGGGAGACCTTCGCACTGGACGAAAGAACGCAAGCACTGGACTGGCTGGAACGTTTTCCGGGAAGCGTGTTGTCGGTCAATGATCATGCTTCTGCTTTCAGGGGCTTGGCGGCCGACCATCCGCGCATCATCCGGATGGCCAAACGTATAGGCATTAGTCCCGAGGATGCAGCAGGTTTGCTGGAAAGTCTGTTTGCACGGTCAGAAGAAGTCCCCGGAGCAGTTGAAGAAACATGCAGACAGGCTGTGAAACTCGGAGCCAAGGTCTTTGCCCATGACGAAACGAGTGTAGAGCAGCGGGATTATCACCGTGAACTTGGCATGTCCGTTTCCGAGTTTCCCATGACAGCCGAAACGGCAAGAGCTGCTGTTTCCAATGGTGAGCATGTGGTGATGGGTGCCCCCAATGTGGTTCGTGGCGGCAGCCAGAACAATGCGCTTTGTGCAGCCACTGCCATTCGGGAAAACATGTGTACCGTAATTGCATCTGACTATTATTATCCGGCCCAGCTAATCGCTGCATTCAAGCTCGTTGATACTGGTGTTGTCGGTCTGGCCAATGCCTGGAAGCTTGTGTCATCATCACCGGCAGAAGCGGTGGGACTGGGAGATCGCGGAATAATTCAAGATGGCCTGCGTGGCGATCTTGTTCTGGTTGATGCTCAAACCAGACAAGTCAGGGCTGTCTTTACCGCGGGAAAAATGGCATTGCGGCTTTCCGCATAAGCAGGAATTGATCCGTCAGTAACCGGCTGATCGGTCAACCAGGTTTTGCAGTCCTTCGCCGGCCTCGTGGCGTTTCATCTGTCCTTCCACGTAACGGCCAAGTGCAACAACGTCAGAGTCCGATGCCACATGCGGCGTGAGGATTGCATTGTCAAAACGCCAAAGCGGACTGCCAGAACTGAGTGGTTCGGTTTCAAAGACGTCGAGTGAAACACCGCCAAGAGTACCGTCTTCCAGACAGGCAACGATGTCTGACTCCACCTGGCTTTTGCCGCGTCCGGCATTGATGAAAACAGGAGAAGGCAGCACCGGATGACGGTTCAGTTTCTCAAAGAGATTCCGTTTGAACAGGCCATGAGTATCCGGTGTATAGGGCAGCAAT
>JBCCYR010000009.1:0-21200 GCA_039189355.1 Pseudomonadota bacterium | reverse complement strand
TTTCTCCGCATGGTCCAATAGCAGAACTTTTTTCCCGAGCTGCCCTGCCGTTGCGGCGCACATCAACCCGGCGCCTCCGGCACCCAGGATAATCACGTCGTAAGTTGTTTGCGCTTTGCTCATAATCCAAAAACAAAAAGCCCGAACTGCGTCCGGGCTTTTGTGAACCTGATTTCAGTACCCTTAAGCTGCTTCTGCGCCCTGTGTCCAGGAACCCATCGCAGCCATGCCGTTCATCTTTGCACGATGCGTGAAGGCCGATTGGGCAGCAGCAACGTTTTCCGGTTTGCCCATCCATGCTTTCAGTGCGGCTGCCTGTAGTGCACGTCCATAGGAGAACGTCAGTTTCCATGGCATGTCATACATTGCGTTCATGGCTGACAGGTGTGCGGTTGCTTCTTCATCGGACTGGCCGCCTGACAGGAAGGCAATGCCCGGTACAGAAGCCGGTACGCAGTCTTTCAGGCATTTGACGGTGCGCGCTGCCACTTCTTCTACCGTTGCTGTTGCTCCGGAAGATTGACCCGGTACGATCATGTTCGGTTTCAGAACCATGCCTTCCATGTTGACGCCTGCATCGTAAAGCTCGGCGAACTGGGTTTTGAGTGCCCATTCTGTCACTTCTTGGCATCGCTCGATTGTGTGTTGAGAATGTTCGCCGTCCATCAGGACTTCCGGTTCCACGATGGGTACGATGCCTGCTTCCTGACAGAGTGCGGCATAGCGGGCAAGCGCGTGGGCGTTTGCCTTGATGCAGTTCCATGAGGGTGTGTTTTCGGTAATGGTAATCACTGCGCGCCATTTGGCAAAACGGGCGCCTGCTTCGTAGTATTCAGCAAGACGTCCGCGCAAACCGTCGAGGCCTTCTGTTACCTTCTCAACCGATGTGCCGGAAAGTGCCTGGGCGCCTTTGTCGACCTTGATGCCGGGAACCGCGCCTGCTGCCTTGATCAGGTCAACCAGCGGTGTTCCGTCTGCTGCTTTCTGAAAAAGGGTTTCCTCGAACAGGATGACACCGGAAACATGATTTTTCATGGCTTCATCTGCACGGAACAGCATCTCGCGGTAGTCGCGGCGCTTGTCCTCGGTAGACTCCACATTGATTGAATCAAAACGTTTCTTGATCGTGCCGGTTGACTCGTCAGCTGCCAGAATGCCCTGGCCTTCAGCAACCATTGCAATCGCGATATCTTCAAGACGTTCGCTCATCGAAATTCTCCTGAAATGAAATTTGGCTCTCTTTAACAGAGGCGGTTTGGGATTTGAATATTCGAAATGTCTTTCAGTGCAAGAATTCTTCGTAATGCCCAGATTTCTACCCATATAGTCAATGGGTATGGTTTCCGGGAAAATGTCATGTTCAAGAACCTGCAAACGCAGACATTCATGCGCAATCCTGCACCGGTTCTGGCGGACATGCGGGCAGAAGGGCCGCTTGTCAGATCAAAAATCCCGATACTTGGCAAAATCTGGCTGACCACCACAAATGCGGCCACGGCAGAGGTTTTGAAGAATGACAAGCTTTTTACGGTTCGCAAAGCCAACAATCAGGTAATCGGCATTTCCTGGTGGATGCCCAGAATGTTACGCCAGATTACCGCCAACATGCTTTCCAGCGATGAACCCGAGCATCGCAGGTTAAGAGGCATTGTTGATCAGGCTTTCCATCGCCGGGAAATGCTCGAGCTGAAACCCTCAATCGATCATGTGGCTGATGATCTTTTGCAGGCACTTTTTTCCGAAAATGAGCCGGCTGATCTCGTTACAAAGCTCGCAAGGCCGTTGCCGCTTGCTGTGATTTGTGAACTGCTCGGGTTGCCGCAGGAAGACAGGTCGAAGTTTTCCGGTTGGGCTGAAAAGATCACGACTGTCAATGGAGTCATTTCTTTCCTGTTTGCCGTCAACAAGTTGAAACCTTTGACCCGATATCTTGAGGATGAAATTGAGCGGGTTCGCGAACAACGGAAAACGGGGCTTATTTCCGATCTTGTCTGGATGGAAGACGTGCACTCATCGCTGAGTGATGATGAGCTTCTGGCCATGATCTTTCTGTTGCTGCTGGCAGGTCATGAAACGACTACGCATCTTATTTCTGGCAGTGTTCACACCTTGCTCAATCATCCTGATCAGCTGGCACTGTTGAAGGAGGATTGGAACAATCTTGATCTGGCAGTCGAGGAACTTTTGCGGTTTGTCAGCCCGGTCCAGACCACCAAGCCAAGATTTGTCCGTGAAAATTGTGAAGTACAGGGCGTTGGGCTGACCAAAGGTGACATCATCATGCCTTTGCTGGCGGCTTCCAATTTTGACCCCGAACTCTTTGAAAATCCTGAAGATTTTGACATTGGCCGGAAACCAAACCGTCATGTGGCATTCGGAACCGGCATACATTTCTGCCTTGGTCACCAGCTTGCAAGACTGGAACTGCGTTCAGCATTGCAGTCACTGTTTACCACTTACCCGGATTTGAAACTGGGAGTTCCTGACGAAGACATACGTTGGAATGAACGTTTCGGACTGCGCTCAATCCAGCACTTGCCTCTGCTTCGGGGCTAGGACTTCAGAACCGCAACGCCTGGAAGTTCTTTGCCTTCCATCCACTCCAGAAACGCACCACCTGCAGTTGAAACATAGGTGAAATCTTTTGAAGCATCGGCATGGTTGAGGGCTGCAACAGTATCACCGCCGCCGCCAACGGAGACAAGTTCGCCCTTGCGGGTTTGCTCTGCAGCAACTTTTGCAACGGCCACGGTTGCCATGTCGAAAGGCTGGATTTCAAAGGCGCCGAGCGGTCCGTTCCAGACAAGTGTTTTTGCCGACCGGACTTTGTCTGAAATTGTTTCAGCGGATTGAGCTCCGGCATCAAGGATCATCATGTTGTCGGGCACATCAGACTGATCAACGGTTTTGTTGTCAGCATTGGCCGCAAACGCTTCTGCAACCACGACATCAGACGGTAGAATGATTTCGCAGTTTTGTTTTTCTGCTTTTGAAAGAATTTCACGGGCAGTGTCGGCAAGGTCGTGCTCGCAAAGGGATTTGCCGACAGCAATGCCTTGCGCTGCGAGAAATGTATTTGCCATTCCGCCGCCGATTACCAGCATATCCACTTTTTTCACGAGATTGCCAAGCAGATCGAGCTTGGTGGATACTTTGGCGCCTCCCACGATAGCGATGACGGGGCGCTGCGGATTTCCAAGACCGGCTTCCAGTGCCTCAAGCTCCGCCTGCATGGTGCGGCCGGCAACGGCTGTCATGTGACGGGCCAGGCCTTCGGTTGATGCATGGGCGCGATGGGCTGCAGAAAACGCGTCAGAGACAAACACGTCTCCATTGGCTGCAAGCGCTTTTACGAAATCAGCATCGTTTTTTTCCTCGCCTGCATGGAAACGGGTGTTCTCAAACAGAACAACATCGCCGTCCTGCATTGCGCCAACAGCAGCTTCCGCCATTGGGCCGATACAATCCGTAGAAAAAGCAACCGGTTTGCCCAGCATGTCAGACAGTGTTGAGACAACTGGTGCCAAGGACATGTCCGGCTTCACTTCACCTTTGGGCCTGCCGAAATGTGCGAGCAGGATTACCTTTCCACCCCTTTCAGAAATCTCGTTAATCGTGGGAAGAATGCGCAAGATGCGTGTGGCATCGCTTACTTGGCCATCGTCGGTCATGGGAACGTTAAGGTCAACGCGGACAAGAATGCGCTTGCCGGATACTTCGGCATCATCAAGGGTTTTGAATGCGGGCATGTTTGAACTTTTTATATCAAGGAATTTTGTGCGTCTAATAGCAGAAAGTCCCGTTCAGGCAAGCTGAGAGCCTGAATTTCAGCGGATCTCTAACCCTTTGTTAACCATAAAATTCTTTACTTCCGCCAAGCGGTGGGAGCTGATCATGATTCGTGGATTTTTTATAACTTTTGCATGTCTTTTTGTTCTTGTGGCCTGTGCTACAGGCAAAGCAGTGAAGTTTGCAAAAGTATATGCTCCAGCGGAGTTTCAGATAACCGATATTAGCGTTGATGTTCCGGCTGACACTATAAACCAGCTGGAACTGAGAGAGCTTTTCCGAAATTCAGCTACCAATCTTGCGCTTGCCTATAACGACGCCATGCCTCTGGTCGCGCCTGCATATGTCATGGAGGTTTCCGTTCAGTCGTACAAGGCACAGCCAGCATCCGAGGCAGGCCTCCGGTACCGGGTTATTGTCCGCAATCAAGTTGATGGAACTGAATTCCGGGCCTTGCCTGCAGCTTTCTCGAATGCAGGTGGAGAAATTCCACAAGCCCGCATGGAAGAAGGACTAATCGGTCAATCCCTGCCTGAAGTGTTTTACCGCCTTTATGGCCTTTCAGATACACCGGCGTCGGTAAAGGCTGAGGTTTCCGGTGAAACACTTTTCACAAACCCCTCAGAAAATGAAAGTGTGGTTCCCGCTGCTTATTCGTCACCGGTAGCCGTTTCAACACCACAACCCGCAAGTGGTGGTGAGCCGACAGTCATCAGCTGTGACGTATGTTAAATCCAGGCATCCTCAAATTTCATTGCCATCAGTGATCCCCGTCTGCCTTGTCTATGCCGATCCATGTGGCCGTCGCATCGCCATCCCGGCGGTTTGCGTTCGGGTCATCTAGTTGTTTATCTTTTTGGATTGTTTTTCGAAAGACCCTGGAAAGCAAAAAGGCCATTGCGATGATGACAATCGCAATGGCCAGAAAGATTAAAATGAGATCCATTTCGGATATTAGAGCTTACCCATCGCAACGGCTGTGTCGCTCATGCGGTTGGAGAAACCCCACTCATTGTCATACCAGGTGAGGATGGAAACGAGGTTGCCGCCCATTACCTTGGTCTGGTCCATGTGGAAGATGGATGAATGCGGATCATGGTTGAAGTCCATGGATACCAGCGGCTCATGGGTATAACCGAGAATGCCTTTCAGATCACCGTCTGCAGCTTCCGTGATGGCAGCGTTGACTTCTTCCGCGGTTGTATCTCTGGAGACAACGCATTTAAGATCCACGACAGAAACATTGGGTGTCGGAACGCGAACTGACATGCCATCCAGTTTGCCGTTAAGCTCAGGAAGCACAAGGCCGATTGCTTTCGCCGCACCGGTTGATGTCGGGATCATGGACATGGCAGCGGCACGACCGCGGTAAAGGTCCTTGTGCATGGTGTCGAGGGTAGGCTGGTCACCAGTATATGAGTGAATGGTGGTCATCATGCCTTTTTCGATTCCGAACTTCTGGTGCAGCACGTGTGCAACCGGTGAAAGGCAATTGGTGGTGCATGAAGCGTTGGAGACAATTTTGTCATCAGCCGTCAGCGTGTTGTCGTTTACACCGTAAACGATGGTTTTGACGTCATTGCCACCCGGTGCAGAAATCAGAACCTTCTTGGAACCGTTCTCAAGGTGCACAGATGCCTTGTCCTTGCTTGCGAAAATACCGGTGCATTCAAGCGCAACGTCAATATCAGCCCAAGGCAATGCCTTCGGGTCACGCTCAGCAGTTACCTTGATCGGGCCTTGACCGACATCGATGGTGTCACCGTCAACAGTAACTGTTCCCGGAAACCTGCCATGAACAGAATCATAGCGCATCAGGTGTGCGTTGGTTTCAACAGGTCCAAGGTCGTTGATTGCCACCACCTGTATGTCATCGCGGCCTGATTCAATGATGGCGCGAAGTACGTTGCGGCCAATCCGGCCAAATCCGTTAATACCGACTTTAACAGTCATCTTCTTTTCTCCGTATCAAGTCACGCGTCTTCTTCGACTGCGTCTTCCAGTTTTGCCTTGGCTGCTTCTACAATTGCCTCGGCTGTAATTCCAAAATGTTCGTAAAGTGCAGCACCGGGTGCTGATGCACCAAAGCTGCTCATGCCGACGAAAGTACCGTTTCCGATAAACTTCTCCCAGCCTTGCTTGATTGCTGCTTCAACACCGATCTTCACCGGCGCATCACCAATGATCGAGTTTTGATAATCTACAGACTGCGCTTCAAAAAGTTCGAAGCAAGGTACCGATACAACTCGCGTTGCTGTGCCTGCCTCTTCAAGCTCAGCTTGAGCAGCAAGCGCAATTTCAACTTCCGAGCCGGATGCAAAAATCGACACTTTTGCGTCGGTGGATGCCGGTGAAAGCTCGTAGGCGCCTTTCGCGCAAAGGTTCTCTTCTGTGAATTCCGTGCGGACGGTCGGAAGCCCCTGACGGGTCAATGCAATAGCGCTTGGGGTTTTGGGTGCCTCAAGTGCCAGCTGCCAGCATTCTGCTGTCTCGCAAGTGTCCGCAGGCCGGAATACATTAAGGTTTGGAATCGCGCGCAGGGAAGCTAGATGTTCCACAGGCTGGTGGGTCGGACCGTCTTCGCCGAGCCCGATCGAGTCGTGTGTCAGAACATGAATGACCCGAATGCCCATTAATGCTGCCAGGCGGATGGAGGGGCGGCAATAATCCGAGAAAATCAGGAATCCACCTGAGTATGGAACCAGCCCACCATGCAGTGCGATGCCATTCATGGCTGCTGCCATTGCATGCTCACGAATGCCGTAATGGATGAAGCGGCCGGAATAGTTGGACGCGCTGAAGGCTTCGGTCTGGCTGGTTTTGGTGTTGTTGGAACCTGTCAGGTCAGCCGACCCACCGATGGTTTCAGGTACAACTTCATTAATGACTTCCAGCACTTTTTGTGAGGACTGGCGTGTCGCCATTTTCGGTTTTTCCTTGGCCAGCTCTTTCTTGAGATTTGTTATCGCATCGCCAAGATCATTGGGCAGATCACCACGCATGCGGCGCTCAAACTTGCCTTTCAGTTCAGGATCGAGGTTTTCATACCTCTTTTCCCATGCCTTGTGTTCCTTGCAGCAGTTCAATCCTGCCACCCGCCATGCATCCAGTACATTTTCCGGAACCTTGAATGGTTCGTGTTCCCAGCCAAGAGCTTCGCGGGTGAGTGTGATTTCTTCATCACCCAGTGGTGCACCATGGGCGCCTGCGGTTCCTGCCTTGTTTGGCGAGCCGAAGCCAATAGTGGTTTTGCACGAAATCATGGTCGGCTTGTCGCTTTCACGAGCCTTTTGAATTGCTTCAGCAATTTCATCATGATTGTGGCCGTCAATATGCAGGGTATTCCAGCCTGAGGCCTTGAAACGGGCAATCTGGTCGGTTGAATCCGACATTGAAATGGGCCCGTCAATCGAGATGTTGTTATTGTCCCAGAGAACGATGAGCTTGTTGAGTTTCAGGTGGCCTGCAAGCGTGATTGCTTCCTGGCTGATGCCTTCCATCAGGCAGCCGTCACCCGCAAGGCAATACGTAAAGTGGTTGCAGAGATCATCGCCAAACTCTGCATTCAGCTTGCGTTCGGCAATTGCCATGCCAACCGCGTTTGCAAGTCCCTGGCCCAGCGGACCGGTTGTGGTCTCGATGCCTGCGGCATGACCATATTCGGGGTGACCTGCCGTGTTTGAGCCAAGTTGTCTGAAATTCTTGATCTGTTCGATATCAATGTCTTCATATCCCAGCAGATAGAGCAGGGAATAAAGAAGCATTGAGCCGTGCCCGGCAGACAGGACAAACCGGTCACGGTCCGGCCATTGCGGGTTTTTGGCATCAAATTCCATGAATTTGGAAAAGAGGACTGTTACAATGTCTGCAGCACCCATGGGAAGTCCCGGGTGACCGGATTTTGCGGCTTGAACTGCATCGATTGAGAGAAAGCGAATGGCGTTTGCCATGTCGTTTAAAGAATTTTTAGTAACCATTTTTTCTCGCAGGATGGGAACAAAAAACCAAGGCTGTTAAAGTTGAGAAGTTGCCTATTCAGGGTTCTTTTAGATTTGAGCGAACACTTATCAGGTGAAACGGCAGAGTCAACGTGTTTGTCACGCTCATGATGCGGCTTTAAATCCCGAAAAGTTGATCAAGTTTGGGGGTAACTCTCCATTCGTGTTGACTGACAGTTAATGTGATGCCTAACTGACTTTGCCTAAGTGCCTGTGTTCTTGGGCTTTCGGACGGATTGGGCATTCAGTTTGGTGAAGCATTGCCACGGTTTGGGGGGTGTTGTTGCTTGTGAGTTTGAGTTATGTCCACAGATAACCAGCTATCAAATGCCATTGTACGGTTAAACGGTGCACTGGAGACCCTGGAGAAAGCGGTCGACGTGATTCTCGAGCGTGAAGGAAGCTTGCGGGATACGGAAGCCGAGGTTCAACGCATGGGAGCAGATCGGGCAAGGCTTGCCGAGGCATTTGATCAGGCCCAGGAGCGCTCCCATCAGCTGGCACATGTTAACAGCGAAGTTTCGCGCCGCCTTGTTGATGCCATGGAATCAATACGTAATGTCATTGAACGCAAACGGGACGACTAGGAGCCATCAGTGCCTTCAGTGAGTGTATTAATTAATGGCAAAAGCTATCGCATGGCCTGTGATGAAGGCCAAGAATCCCATCTAGAGAACCTGGCGTCTGAGCTCGACAAGTATGTCAATCACCTGAAAGGTTCCTTTGGAGACATTGGTGATCAGCGACTTACCGTAATGGCCGGAATCATGGTGACGGATGAAATGCTGGAATTAAAGAAAAAGCTTTCCAGTCTTGAGACCGAGCTGGCTGCTCTTAAAGATTCCGGACTTAGCCAGAACCGGAAACGGCAGGCAGGCGACGAAGAGCTTACAAAAGGAATTAATGAAGCGGCGGAAAAGATTGAAGAACTCAGCCGCAAAATGACGGGTGCAAATCCTGCCTGATTGATATCAGTCTTTCAGGTTTTGCCTGAAAAAGCGCACCATCCTTTTTCGGCTGTTACCGGTTGCTTGTTTGTCACCTTTTAGCCTGTGACCTTTGTAGACCAGTTCCGGAATATCAAGATCAAAAGAATGGGTGGCATCAGGGTAAACATGTACCGTTATTCCTGATGCCGGATTATGCCGTTTCCTGCAACCTTCCGGTGGTGTCCAGTCGTCAGCTCCGCCTGCAAGAACCAGCAAAGGTTTAGCTGATCTGTCCCACACGCTGCCACACCACGGATAAAATGCCACTGCAGCCCTTATGTTTTTATATTTCTTGCCACGTGCCATTTCAGCAGCAACACCTGCACCATTGCTTTGTCCCATGAGGAAGGTGTTGTGTATGTCAATTTGCGGATGTGATTTCAGGTGCTGGATTGCGTCGCGGACATCCCTTTGCCGGTAATGCGTGGCACTGGCAAGACGGCTATTGCGGTCACAAACCCATCCGCCGGAAATTCCCCGGGGACCAAAACTATCAAGAATCAGCGTTGCAAATCCATGCCTTCTCAACATTCTTGAATGGGCTCTTAGACTTGCAGGAACCGCGAGTGCCAATCCACCACACCCGTGAAGCAGAATAACAACCGGATGTTTTCCGGTCCCGGCCGGTAAACCCAGTTCTCCTGACAATGTTACTTTTCTGCCGCTGTAAAGTGAGGATGCAGCAAAAGAAATTTTCTCTCCTGCTTGCGATAGGGTCGCTTGCAGGCAAATAAAAATGATAATGCAGAAGAGAATTTTTCGCATTTTCCGGCTTTGCTGAATAGTTGCCCGTTATTGATGAAACCATACTAGTCAAAGAATGGCTTGATGACTATATTACGCAAGCGTTCCTGCCTGGTTCGACAGACGCACAATCCCCGGGGCCTTACCGATCTCTTAGGGAACTGTCCCTGACCTCGCTCGTGGGCTTGGTCATTACGGTGCCCACCTACTTTGTAGGTTCCCGGGATCGTCAAACGGTCTGGCGGCCAAGGCGGTGCGCTTCGTGACTTGGAGTGCCAATGAGTTTTCAGGAAGAAAAAGCCTTGCTGCGTTCACAGGCGCTTGCATTGCGTGATGCCATATCGCCAGCCGAACGGATTGAGAAAAGTTTGCTCGCAGCAGAGTTCGGCAAAAACAATATAGTCCTGGACCCTGGAGTGGTGGTCTCCGGTTTTTTTCCGATCCGGTCGGAAATTGACCCGCGTCCCCTGATGGATGAATTCCGGAAAATGGGTGCCCGTTTGTGTCTTCCTGTTGTCATGGACAAAACAACCATTGTTTTCCGGGAACTGGTTCGTGGTGCTGAACTCGTGGATACAGGGTTTGGGACGCGAGGACCGGGAGAGGAGGCGGAAGTGCTGGACCCTGAAGTCCTTGTCATGCCTCTTTCCGTATTCGATCATCATGGCGGGCGTGTCGGTTATGGCGCAGGCCATTATGACCGGGCAATCGCAAAGATCATCTCCAAAGGTATCAAACCCCGTTTGATTGGCATGGCTTTTGATTGCCAGCATCATGAAAGGGTTCCGGTTGAGCCGCATGACCAACCGCTGGATGCGATGATTACGGAGAGCGGGTTTTATCCGGCACGAGAGGCAGCAGCATGAGACTTTTGTTTCTGGGTGACATGGTGGGCCGTTCCGGACGTGAAGCGGTATTTGAAAAACTGCCCGGACTGATTGAAAGCATGAAAGTTGATTTCGCTATCGTCAATGGCGAGAATGCTGCGGGTGGTTTCGGCATTACCGAAGAGATTTTTAACCAGACCATTGAAGCAGGTGCTGATGTTGTTACCACTGGAAATCATGTTTGGGACCAAAAGGAAGCCTTGATTGTGGCTGATCAAAGTGACCACTTCCTGCGCCCGGCGAATTTCCCTGCAGGAACACCCGGACGCGGATCGTTCATTTACGAAGCTGGAAACGGTGCACGGGTAATGGTGATGAACATCATGGGCCGGACCTTCATGAATCCGGAGCTGGATGACCCGTTTGCCTGTGTCGAAAAATGTCTGGAAGGTGTCGAACTGGGACAGGCAGCTGACGTTATCTTCATCGATTTTCATGCAGAAGTCACATCCGAGAAACAGTGCTTTGCGCATTTTGTTGACGGCCGGGTTTCCGCTGTTGTCGGTACCCATACCCATGTACCCACTGCCGACCATCAGATACTGAATGGCGGTACGGCCTACCTTTCAGACGCAGGCATGTGCGGAGATTATGATTCCTCACTCGGCATGGACAAGGAAGAGCCAATCAACCGTTTTGTTACAAAAATCCCTCGGGGGCGTTTCGAGCCAGCTCTTGGTGAGGCGACAGTCTGTGGTGTCGGCATTGAGGTGGATGATGCGACAGGCCTTGCGATTTCCATCAGGCCGTTGAGGATTGGGGTGCGCCTTGAGAATGTTCTGCCGTGGTGATGTGTAAATTGTAATTTTTGTAATGATGAAATTTACTCGACGACCCGAATTTTCTGGACTTAGCTAGTAGTGTTTCTAAATCAGACTTATCTTTATAAAAACTGATGAGGCTACGTATGGGTTATAACCCTAATTTTCGTATCAATCCTGAGCAACTCGAATTAATTGAAAATGCGCTGCGCGCGGAAATGGGAAGACTGGCAAAACCTGTCCCACAAGACTGGTCTGAAGAAAATGTCGACAAAACGGCCCTGAGAGAAATTGCCGATTTGCTTGGCCATCTTCACAATCAGAAGAGATGGCACAAGCCCAAGAAGCATGTTCCTTTAGGGTAATTTCAAAACCGCTAATCTATGGACTATCGACTGTTGTTCTTAACCGGCGGCGTTAACTGCACCGATGGTTATTGCTGCGAAAAAACAACCTGAGGCCACAAACACAAATCCGTGCCAGATTGCGTTTGAATATTTCAGACTTTCCCATTTGTAGAAAATGACACCGAACGAATAAATCAGTCCGCCGGATATGATCAACCAGATTGCATTTTCGGGTACGGTGAACGCTAGCGGGTAAATGATAAAAACGCTTATCCAGCCCAATACAAGATAGAATAGTGTGCCTGAACCCCGGCTTGGCAAATGCCCGAAGAAAAGTTTTCGTATGGTGCCATATGCGGCCAGAACCCAGACCAGTGCGAGTACAAGATAGGATGACAAACTGCCGATCATGACTACCAGAGGCGTATAAGTGCCTGCAATTTTCAAATAGATTGTCGCATGATCAATGCGTCTTAGTATTGGCCGAAAGTGTTCCCAGGGTGTCATGTGATAGAAGGCTGAAGCGGTGAATGCCGTAACAACGGTCAGGCAGTAAATTGCCAAAGCCGTTATCTGGCCATAACCCAGCCTGTATGATGCGTAAGTCAGCAGGAATGTTGCTGCAATCGTCGAAAACGAAACGCCCATAAAGTGAATGACGCCATCTGCAATACGTTCAGATCGGGCATAGGCAGGGTAGGAATATTGATCATTTTTCATTCATGCACTGTACTGGGCAAATTATGTACGGCAAATGAACGGTTTGGTGTTTGAGAAGAACAATTAAGTGAGGACTGGACGAGGCCAGCGACCTTTTTTATAAGCAGCCGGAAATTCCAATCCTCAAATGACAGGAGTGTGCCGTGGCAGGCCATTCAAAATTCAAGAACATCATGCATCGCAAGGGGCGGCAGGATGCAATCCGCTCGAAAATGTTTTCCCGCCTTTCCAAGGAGATTACCGTTGCTGTCAAAATGGGCGGTGGCGTAACAGACCCGGACATGAATCCGCGCCTACGTCTGGCCATCCAGAACGCCAAGGGCCAATCCATGCCGAAGGACAACATTCAGCGGGCCATCAACAAGGGTTCCGGTGCCGATGGTGAGGATTATGAAGAAATCCGTTATGAAGGATATGGCCCTGGCGGCGTTGCAGTCATCGTTGAAGCACTGACGGATAACCGCAACCGTTCTGCCTCGAACATTCGGGCATGTTTCACCAAGAACGGCGGTCAGATGGCTGAGACCGGTTCAGTTTCCTTCATGTTCGACCGGATGGGCGAGATCACCTATAAGCCGGATGCGGGGGATGAAGATACTGTGATGGAGGCAGCGATTGAGGCGGGAGCCGATGATGTCCAGTCTGATGAAGACAGTCACGTAATCTATTGCGATTTTGAAAGCTTCGGTGAAGTTGCCAAAAGCCTTGAAGCGACTTTGGGTGAAGCTGAAAGTGTCAAATCGGTCTGGAAACCCCAGAACAATACACCGGTTGATGAAGAGAAAGCTGCAACGCTCCTCAAACTCATGGATGCGCTTGAAGAAGATGACGACGTGCAGAACGTCTACTCAAACTTCGAGATTGATGACGAGGTAATGGCCAGGCTCTCTGCTTAACGCAGTACACTGTCCAGAACAGGTAGCGACGTTATCGCCGAAATCAGGATCATGATAAATGCAATTGCGCGGTAAAGTTCGTCGCTTGCGCCTGCAAAAAAGCGGGTTCCGATCAGAATGCCGATGAAATAGACCGGGACACAGATCAGGCCGCGCATCACTGCTTCGGCAGTATAGATGTTGCCGACCAGATAGCCTGCTATCACAATCAGGTCTGTGAGAAACAGATAGTAAATCATGTTTGCCCGGACCGTGATTGCCCTGGCTGTGCTGGCAAGCCAGTAAACCAACACTGGTGGACCGGGAAGCGCTGCGGCTGCGCCCATGAACCCGCCCAGTCCGCCGAATGAAAAGGATACAGGACTGGTTCGCGGGCCGGTATATTTCCAGCCGCTCCACAAAATGGCTACGGCGATAAAAATGCTGATTGAAATGAACCAGCGCAGGACGATCGGATCTCCGGTTTTCAATACCCAGACCCCCAGGGGGACCAGTAAAGCGTAGCCGATTACAATCGGTATGATTTCCCGCCAGTTTACATTTTTCCGTGCACCCCAAACCAGCGTGAGCGTCGGCAACGCATCCAGTATTGTAAGCATGGCGAGTGAAGTAACCGGCGAAAAAAGGGCTGCGGTGGACGGGCCGATAATCATGCCGGAGCCAAAGCCGGAAAACCCCCGGACAATGCCAGTGATGAATACGATAGCCATCACAATCTGCATGGCAGTTTCAGACAGCATCAAGGCAGCGTTTTCGAGATTGAAGGTCATTCAGTTGCCAGAAGAATCAAACGGTTGGTTCTGCCAGCATGCCCTTTTGCCGCAGACACGGCAAATCGGAATTTCAATGATACCAAAAACAATGGCCGGGTTTCCGATTGGAAATCCCGGCCATGGTTAAATTGTAAGGAAGCTTACTGTTTCTTTTCTTCTCTCTTGTCTTTCACAGGGGCAAAAGTTCTCAGGGACTCTACTGCGCCGAAGTTTGCCTTTTCCTGCTTTACTGTGTTCTTTTGAGAAAAGCCTGTAGGCCAGCTGAACATGTTGTCACCCACACTTGCGAATGCGGTGGCAGGGGCGAGGGACAGGGTTGCTGCAACAAAAAGAGCTGCGAGTTTTGATGTGGTTTGCATGGTGTCTTCCTTTCTTGTTTCGGGGACACCTGCAACATGGTTTGTTTAACTGTCGGATTCTCGCCGGATTCGAAAATGGCGTGCGATTTTCAAAATCGGCCAGCCTTTTTCAAAATCGGCGAGTTAATTAAAGTTTGAAGTTTTCCATTAACCGTGAGCAAACGAACGTTTGCGGTATTCGGTAGGACTTTCACCCACGATTTCCCTGAATGCCCGGTTGAAGGGGCCAAGCGAGGCGTAGCCGACTTCATAAGCGACAGAGATGATTGGCACGTCAGCGCGTACCGGATCTGCAAGAACTTCGCAGGCGGCGCCAATGCGGTGTTCGTTAACGAAATGCGCAAAGTTGCGGTAGCCCATGCCCTGGTTGATGACCTTGCGGAGACGGTGTTCCGGGGCATCGAGCTCGTCGGCAAGTTTGCGGATTGTGAGCCCTTCCTGTTTCCAGATATCCTCTTCCATGGAAGCTCTGAGCCTTTGCAACAAGCTCATTTCGGCAGGGGAAAGGTTTTCCGGTGCGGTTTTCTTTTCCCTGTTTGGCAGTGCCCATACATGCTCGCGAACCTTGAGTGCCCAGTAAGCGAATATGATGCAGAGCACGAGCAATACGCTCGCCTTGACGATGTGGTAGCCAACCGGCATTCCGAAATTGCCATAGTACCAATGCAGGCTGGAGAAGGCGATGCCTGCAATGGCGGCACTACCCATGAACCACATGCGGAACATACACCGCGCCTGAACAAGGTCATTGTGGCGGGTATTGATGGCCACGTAAAAAATGTATCCGTAGATCAGCAATGATGACAGATGGCAGACCAATCCGAAAGCGGGATGGATACCGGTCATGAAATGGGTCGGAATCGCAAACAGGACAAATCCGGTTTGCCACCATTGTACTTCAAACTCGTCTTCAAACAATTCGAGCAACCCCCATGCAACCAGAGGTGCATGGACGGAAACTACAATCGTTGAAAACAAACTCCAGGCATTTGATGTTTGTGCGAACTCCAGGGACAGCATTGAAGACACGACGACCATGCCAAGTGTCGCCAGTATCATAAACATGGCCGAAAGTGTTTTCCTGGAAAAAGGCTTCATCGTAACGAAGTGCGTAATCAGCAAAATGCCGACGCCAACCGCAGAAGAGCGTATGATCAAGTCAATCGTTTCCATTTGGAACCACCCTCAATAAAATTCCTATCCTATAATATAGCGGTCAGGTTACCAGTTTTCAAAAAAATCTGTCATTGATTTTGTTTCTGTTTTGTTCACATTCTTGGTGCATGCTGCTACAGAAATCACTAGAATGATGACATGCAACATACGATTCGCATTATCGGGATAGATCCGGGCCTGCAAAGAACAGGTTGGGGTATTATAGATGCCAGGGGCAGTTCGCTCTCTTTTGTCGGCGCAGGGACTATCCGGTCCAAGGCGCAAATTGATCTGTCTGAGCGCCTTTGCCAGCTGCATGACGGTTTGAATAAAGTTCTTGCGTCGTATTATCCGGCGGAGGCTGCGGTGGAAGAAACCTTCGTCAACAAGGATGCAAGGGCTACTCTCAAACTGGGACAGGCCCGGGGAGTGGCGATGCTGGTTCCGGCAATGGCCGGGTTGCCGGTCGCAGAATACGCACCTAACAAGGTCAAGAAAACGGTTATCGGGGTTGGGCATGGCGACAAGGCGCAGATCAAGCTGATGGTCAACATGCTGCTTCCCAAGGCTAGCTATGACAGCGATGATGCTGCGGACGCGCTTGCCATTGCGATTTGCCATGCGCATAGTCGTGGCGTTTCAACCCTGAAGATTGCCGCTTCTTTCTGATGTTGCCCAAACATACCCCTTACGATGGTTCCACTTCCTCCTTTGCAATTGGATTAATGCCGCTTGCGCTTGAGAACTGGATCGAGGTTGACGATCATCTTCCCCGGTATCTGGCAGAAAAACAGAAACTGATGGGGCAAATTCCTGACAGGGTTTGGGCTGGCGATTTTTCAAGTGAAACTGCTCAGCAGGAAGTGCTTGATCTTCTCGTTCCATACCTGAGGGAACGATTTCCGGAGATTTATTCACAGACTGGAAATCTTGTTTCGATCAAGGATGCGGGTGACGTTGATCTGGGCGATGTTTCCAGACCTCCATTGTTGACGGCGGCGTATCTCGTTCAGGAAGACCTTGTGATCATGCGCAAGACGGAAGCTGGGTGGCGGCTGGTTGCCGCTTCGGTCTGTTTCCCTTCCTCCTGGGTTCTGCGAGAAAAGATTGGCAAGGTCATGCATGACATTCACGCACCCGTGCCGGGATTTCAGCAAGGCACGCGCAATGCAACCATGATTGAGCGGATTTTTGACAATCTGTTGATTGAACAGCCGGTCGAGCGGTTCAACTGGTCCGTCTACAATGATGACAAACTCTATCATGATGACCGGGCAGGCGAGCATTTCCCGGATCATGAAACAGTTGAGCAGACCGGATATTTTCTGCGGATAGAACACCAAACCCTTCGCAAGCTACCTGCAAGTGGTGATATTCTTTTCACCATCCGAATTCACATTGATCCGATTGAAATGCTGGCCAAGAGAAGTGACAGGGCAAAACTCATCCCCGAATTTGTCAAAACCATCCGTGCGATGAGCGAAGCTGAAATGGACTACAAAGGTTTTGACAAAGGTTCCGAACGGCTGATTGACCTGTTGGAAGCAATGACATGATCGGCAAACTCAAGGGCATATTGGACGCAATTGGCGACGATACTATCATCATCGATGTTGGCGGTGTCGGTTATGAAGTCCATTGTTCGACGCGCACCCTGACCGGGTTGCCAAATATTGGGGAAGCGTTGTCCCTGGCGATTGAAACCCATGTGCGGGAAACCGAAATCAAGCTTTACGGATTTTCCAATGATCTGGAACGGGACTGGTTCCGTCTGTTGCAGAGCGTGCAAGGCGTGGGCGCCAAGGTTGCGCTGGCGATACAGTCAACCTTGTCAGCGAGCGATCTGGCGTCAGCAATTGCATTGCAGGACAAGGCAATGGTTGCCCGTGCGCCCGGGGTTGGTCCGAAAGTGGCTCAGCGCATTGTTTCCGAACTGAAGGACAAGGCGCCTGCCTATTCCGGTGCCGCAGCAGCGGAGATTGGTTTGGCAGCAGATATTGGTGAAGGTTTGGCTTCAACGGCAGTACAGGATGCGGTCTCGGCACTTGGCAATCTTGGATACTCTTCCCAACAGGCAGCAGGCGCTGTTTCTGCTGCACTCAACAAGGCGGGCGAAGATGCGAACAGTGCAACGCTCATCCGGCTTGGTCTCAAGGAGTTGGCGGGATGACCGACGACCGCATCATATCTGGCGAGCAACGTGGCGAAGACATTGATGCAGCGATGCGTCCGCAATTGCTGGATGATTTTGTCGGACAAGCACAGGCACGTGCAAACCTGAAAGTTTTCATCGAAGCTGCCAAGAAACGTGGTGAAGCCCTTGATCATGTACTGTTTGTCGGGCCCCCGGGGTTGGGCAAGACAACGCTGGCACAGATCATGGCACGGGAACTGGGCGTCAATTTCCGTTCAACTTCCGGCCCCGTTATTGCGAAGTCTGGCGACCTTGCCGCATTACTCACCAACCTTGAAGACCGGGACGTTCTGTTCATTGATGAGATTCACCGGCTCAATCCGGCGGTTGAGGAAATCCTCTATCCGGCAATGGAGGACTATCAGCTTGACCTGATCATAGGTGAGGGACCTGCAGCCCGCTCGGTAAAAATTGATCTGGCCAAATTCACGCTCGTTGCTGCCACCACACGGCTTGGTCTCCTGACCACTCCCCTACGAGACCGTTTCGGCATTCCGGTCCGGCTCAACTTTTATGAGGCTGAAGAACTGGAACTGATTGTAAAACGCGGTGCACGTATCATGGGCCTGCCGCTCGGTGATGACGGAGCCAGGGAAATCGCCAACCGGGCAAGGGGGACGCCCCGGATTGCGGGTCGCCTTTTACGCCGGGTGCGGGATTTTGCAATCGTGGCTGATGCCGAAACTGTAACGGCAAAAGTAGCCGACGAAGCACTGTCCCGGCTGGAAGTGGACACGATCGGACTTGATGAACTCGACCGCCGCTACCTCAATCAGATTGCGCGCAATTTTGGCGGCGGGCCGGTGGGGATTGAGACCATTGCTGCTGCATTGTCAGAACCGCGTGATGCGATTGAGGATATCATTGAACCTTATCTCATACAGCAGGGTTTCATCCAGCGCACGCCACGGGGGCGCGTTCTGACAGCCAATGCCTGGAAACATCTCGGGCTGGAAACGCCGAAAGACCTCGAAGCAAGACAGGGAACACTGTTTGAGGAGGAGTAGCATCTGCACAAAATCTCCTGAGATTCCGCAAATTCCACACAAGCCAATCTGATACCTGACACCCGTTTCCAAACGTCAGGATGATTTATGTTCACAAGACGAACCTTTTTGAAACTGGTAAGCAGCGGTTTTATTTCAGCAGTTTCTCTTGGTAGTTATGCCTTTGCCATTGAGCCGTTAGCGCGGCTGCAAACAACGTATTACAGACCGAAAATCAAAAACTGGCCGTCGGGTTTAAATCTGAGAGTTGCGGTATTGGCAGACATCCACGCCTGCAAACCCTGGATGACAGTGGAACGTATCCGTTACATCGTTCAGCAAACCAATCAGCTGAAACCGGATGTCATTCTTTTGCTCGGCGACTACAGTTCCGGCATGGATCTGGTTACAGATTATGTCCATTCCTCGGAATGGGCTCCGGTATTGGGTAAGCTTGAAGCACCTTTGGGTGTGTATGCTGTTTTAGGTAATCACGACTGGTGGGAAGATCATACAGCGCAACGTAATGGGCACGGCCCCACTTTCGGACAAACGGCGTTGGAGAAGGTGGGAATTCCGGTTTTTGAAAACGATGCAATACAGCTTGATAAAGACGGGCAGAAGTTCTGGATTGCGGGGCTTGGGGACCAACTTGCTTTTCCACCGTTCAAGAAATTCAACCGCAATCGCTGGCAAACCCGGGATGACATGAAGGCCATGATGAACAAAATCACGGATAACAATCCGGTGATCCTGATGGCGCATGAACCCGATGTTTTTCCGAAAGTACCGGAACGCGTTGCACTTACCTTGTCCGGACATACGCATGGAGGGCAGGTGAGAATTTTTGGCTATTCGCCGATCAACACATCAGGCCAGCGGCTGAACTATGGTCATGTAACCGAAGGTGAAAAACACCTGATCGTTTCCGGTGGCCTTGGTTGTTCCATGCTGCCTGTCCGGTTTGGTTCGCCACCAGAAATTGTGCTGGTAGAACTTGGCGGTGGCAAAACAGCTTAAACCTTCCCAAACGGCCCTGAAACAATGATTTTCTGGCCCGGTTGCAGGTCCTCTCGCAACATTTGGGTTACAGGATCTCCAGTCTTGCTGTCCTCGATTTCCAGATGATAGTGATTGCTGTCTGCATCCTTGATGTATTCCCGTGTCCATTGATCTGCGCCCAGATGCAGTTTCAGCCGTTGACCTGGCTTTGCTTCAGGCAATGGCCAAGGGCACGTGTTTTTCAGCGACAGGCGTGTCGACATGACATCGACCACATAGTCTGAAACCTCCATCACTCTTGGCCATAGCGGGTAAGGGTCTGCTTCTGCCTGGGCATCCGTCAATGACATTTTGGCATCGCCAACTATTTCGATCCTGTCACCTGTGCTAATCGGACCGGTCTTCACGACCGTGGCATACATCCCGCAATAGGCATGGCCAAAATGATCCGGGAACACTTTGGCGAAATCAATGTCGCGTTCTCCGGTCTCCGGGTTCACACCGGGAGCAGGACACCGCACGATTGGGAACATGACTTCCAGTTCTGCCTCCCCCAAGCGCATCCGTTTGCCCAGAAGACCGAATTCTTCCCAGGCAGGCAGGTCATTGATGACAAGGTTGCCGCGAAACCGCGCGGGGTCCATTTCGTGACCAAGTGTTTTGCCAACCGATTTTACGGTTTCGGTGTTGATGATTGAAATTTCTGTGTTGGGATAGTCCCAATTACTCTCTGCCTGTTTGCGTTCAATAATCTGTGGTGCAGGCGCGTCCGGCTTCACGGAGACATGTTTGAAAAAGCGCTCGAGTTGCAGATTGGCAAGTTCAAGGCTTTGCGGATTTTCCGGTTGAAGGGTTATTTCGCGCCCCTCCGGATTTGTGAGTCTCAGGCAACCGTCCTTCACGCTTTCCTCTATTGCAAAATTTTGCAAACCATCATTGTAGGCATTGATGAAGTAACTGCGCGCCAGCATCCATTCGCCATTGCTCACGGTTCCATTCGTGATTGCATAACGGCGATCACCGGGAATGCCTTTCCCGGTTTCCAGTCTTGCATTTTTGAGGGATTGAGAGGGGAAACCCTTTACAGGGAAGCGGTGAATTGCTTCAAGCGTTATGTTATGCATCTGCCTTCGCCATTATCGGCCTGTTCCGATTCCGGCGGGCAACATGAAAGGTTTTTTTCCGAATGTCACGTGAAAAAACAGGGCTTCTCAACAGGCTTATTGACAATGGTCACGAGATGGAAGTGCGGGTCTATTATGAAGACACCGATTTCTCAGGCGTGGTTTATCATTCCAATTATCTGAAATACATGGAGCGCTCGCGTACAGAATGGCTGCGGCACCTGGAAATCTTTCATACCGATCTTGAAAAAGACGATAGCGCATTTGCCATCCACCGCATGTCCCTTAAGTTCGGGCCACCGGCTGTAATCGATGATCTGTTGATCGTGCGAACAATGTTGCAAAAATTGACAGGAGCCCGTTCTTTCCTTCGTCAGGAGGTTCTGCGGGCGGATGAAAATTGCGAAGAGGTCATGCTTTGCGGTGCGGATGTTGAGGTAGCTTTTATCAATCATGGCGGAGGTGCCAAACGGTTT
>JBCCYR010000008.1:0-21345 GCA_039189355.1 Pseudomonadota bacterium | reverse complement strand
GTCATTTTGGTATCCATCCTTTTCAAGAAGCTATGGTTTGGTTGCCCGTTTGATCTCCAACCCGGTACGCTGCACATATAGATGTCATTTTGCATTTTGCAAGAAATTTCTTCCGTTAACGTCAATATTTTTGCAGAAAAATTATTTAATATAATTATTTCAATATATTAATCTTAAGCAATTCACGCTGTAGCGCCGCATTTTCATGCTTCATCGTATACATTGTGTGTTATTTTGTATCAGAATCGGAGGAAAATCAGATATATTTGCAATTGCAGCAAAGCGCCAAAAATGCAATTAAAGAGCCACTTAAACGCTTGGGATGCACTGTGGTTCAAAATCTCGGTCCGGACGAATTTCAGAAACTTGAACAGCTAAAACGCATCAAGCGGCTTGCCACTCTGGTTCTGTTGCTGTGCTTTCTGGTGATGATTTGCGCGATGCTCTTGGAGTCGCGATACCCTGCCCTTGCCTTTGTGGCCGCCTTTGCAGAAGCCGCAACCATCGGCGGCATTGCCGACTGGTATGCGGTTGTCGCCCTTTTCAAACATCCTATGGGCCTCCCCATCCCGCATACCGCAATTGTCCCGAACAACCAGCACCGCATTGGCGACAATATCGGGCGGTTTATTGAGAACAACTTTCTTGCGCCTGAACCGGTCGGGCAAAAACTGCGGGAAGTGGATTTTGCAGATGAGATTGCCCGTTGGCTTTCGGACAACAAAAAATCGGCAAGTCTGGCTGATTTCGCGACCAAACTCATCCCGCAGATGCTTTCTACCGTTGATGAGAAAGGTCTGGTGCAGTTCGCAACCACCCGCGTGACAACCCAGCTTGAAAAGACAAACATTGCCCCCCTTGTCGGTGACGTGATGGACACGCTCACCAAAGACAAGCGCCATCAACAACTGATGGACGAAGTGATTTCCGCCCTACACCGCTTTCTCAATGATGAAGAAGCCATTAAGGCAATCAAGCAGAAAGTCAGCGCTGAATTGCCGGCACTGCTGAATTTATTCCGGGCAGACACGCTCATTCTCCGCCGTATTCTAAGTGCAGCGAGTTCCTTGCTGGATGAAATCAAGAATGACCCTGATCATGAATTGCGTGCTGAATTCGAACAGTTCCTTAAAGTCTACGTACGCCGCCTCAAGCGCTCCAAGAGGTTTGGTGACCGGGTCGAGAAACTGAAAAACCAGATCCTGGCCCGTCCGGAACTTGTAAACATTGCCGAGCAAATGTGGGCAAGCATCCGCAAGTTTATTGAAGAGGACGCCCAGTCAGACAAATCCGTTCTTGAGGAGCGCCTGTCTGAAATGTTTGTCGACATTGGCAAAAACCTGAAGAAGGAAAAAGCCCTCAAGCGCGAGATAAACGACGGGATGGTAACGATGCTGACCGGATTTGTGGAAAACCAGAAAGGCAACATTTCCCAGTTTGTTTCCGATCAGGTAAAAGGTTGGGACTTCAAGCAATTGACCTTGCTGATTGAAGCCAATATCGGGAAAGACCTTCAATATATACGTTTTAACGGCATGTTGATCGGTGGCTTGGTTGGATTGTTGCTCTACCTTGTGCAAATAACACTTCCGGAATTGATTTGATCTATAGGATTTAAACATGTTGTATGATCCCAAAGCCCTCAACCTCAGGAGTTTTATGATGACTGACAATTCCAATCCGTTCATGGACATGTTCCAGAAATTCGGCGAGAATCTCAAGATACCAACGCCTGATGTCAGTTCCGTGGTTGATTATCATCGCAACAACATTCAGGCGATGACGGAAGTTGCCCAGGTAGCATCATCCAGCACGCAGGCAATGATGGCCAAACAGCGCGAAGTGCTGGAAGAAACACTTGCCGAGATAACCGACATGATCCAGGAAGCGTCCCAGACAAAAGACCCAAGCCAAATGATGAGCAATCAGATGGAGTTCGCCAAAAAGTCTTTTGATGCAACCATCAAGAATACAACCGAGATGAGCGAGATTGTTCGCGATGCCAATATGCAATCTTACGAAATCCTGAAAAAACGGGTTCAGGAAAGCATTGAGGAAATCCGCGAAGGAATGAGCGGCAAGACTGAATAGTCAGTCTGTACCGTAAGCCTTCGGAAAAGCGATAGCGCGGAAACCTGAGCGATCGAACGATTGCCATTCGTCTTCTTTTTGAGCGAGCCTGTCCGCGATTGCGAAAACCGCCGCCGGATGATGACCCAAGCCGCAATGACTTCCCTTGACCTCAATGTTCTCGGTCGTGTCAGAAGCTTCTTCAATGCAATTCTGCCAGGCACAAATGCCATCAGTCTTGCTGTAGATTGCAGTCGTTGGAACGTCCGGTGCCTCTGAGATGGCTCCACCCATATGACGGTCCCGGTCATCGACTTTGTGGCCGCTTGCCATCTGGTAAAGCTTCCATGCATTTGTGTGTCTGGGGTCGCCTGTGAAAGGGCTTCCAAGTGTAATGACCTGCCGAACGGCTTCCGGCATCATCTTAGCAAGCTGACGCGCATAAATGCCGCCAAGGCTCCAGCCAATGATACTGACCTTGCGGCCATGCTTGTCGTAGATTTCTTCAAGACGCTCTTTCAGGCCTTCTTCCACACCGGGCAGAGGTCCGAAATTCCGCCCCAGATCCCAGCCATAACTCGGATAGCCCTTGGCGGTCAGAAATGTGCGCAAAGCAATGGTCGACTTGTCTGTTGTTATGAAACCGGGCAGCACCAAAACCGGTTGCCCGTCACCCTTTGGTGAAATCAATGCCAGGGATGGCAAAGTTGCTGCAAAACCAAAGAGTTCCGGAATTGCACGCAATTCCATCAGCAACAGTCCACGGCCCGGCGCTGCATTGGCAGCTTCAGCCATTATCAATCCTCCAAATCGGGGCAGTGCCCCAGCGAAACCTGCGCGATTGTTACTCACGCTGATTCCTCCTCCACGATCAAATATATGCGGATTTTCTTAAGAATCAAAACTTCTGACGCGAACGTAAGCGGAATTTACCGTTATTAACAGGTAACTCATTGTTTTTAATGTGTTATGGCGTGCTACTTTTTTGCGTTTTGTTTCTTTTTGGGCGCGGTTGTTTCGGGTTTTCCCAACACTGCATTCCGCAATTCCTCAAAAGACTGAACAAGCAAGTCACCCAAATGTCCGATATCCGGCACAGATGCATAATCCGCCGTAAGACCGAAATCCAGCCGATCAAGGTAGCTTTGGACCGTCATGTTCAAGCCGATCCCGTGTATCGGAATTGAAACCGGATAGAGCGCCAGGACTTTCGCTCCGGCACAATACATCGGGAAAGGCGGTCCCGGAGTGTTGGAAATGGTAACGTTCACGGCATTCGGCATGATATTGGCCATGCCGGACTTGCCATACATGTTCATCATTGCCGGTAACAGCGTTGGCGCACCAATGAGTGTGAAATCCTTGGGCGAAAGGTCTTGAACGCTTCCTGCAATTGTCTTTGATGCTCCGGTTTCCGCATGAATTTTCTTCAGCCGTTTCAGTGGGTCAGCGTAATTGGTTGCGAGCGGGCAATTCATCCCGAAAACCTGATTATTACTGACAGAATCACCCGAAGAACGTGTTGAAATGGGAACAAACGCGGTCAGGGAAGCATCCGGCAATTTGTGCTTTTTATTGAGATAGTGCCGCAATGCGCCACTGCAAATCGCCATGACAACATCATTGACTTTGGTTCCTGTAGCTTTACCGATTGCCTTTACATCCAATAGTGAAACCGTTCTGGCGCAGAATGATCGTTTCTGTCCGATTGAACCATTAAACGGTGTTTTGGGAGCCACAAGCTGCGGCAAGCCCAGGTTACCAGACGCTGCAGATGCTGCCAGCCCGGCCATCTGGCCCATCGCCTGTGGTACCGATTCCATAAAGGCGAGGTTCTGGCGGACGACATTGGTTGCCAGATCATGCATGCCAAGAATAGCGCGTTCTGCTTTGGTAGGAACACGTTTTTTGGGTTTGGGTTCCGGCGGTTTTACTTCCCTCGGCACCGGACCAAGATCAAACAGCGCCTGGGTGATTTCCATCCCTGCTCCACCATCAACAAGTGCGTGGTGAACTTTGGAGTAAATCACTGCCTGATTGTCTTTCAGCCCTTCAATAACCGTGAACTGCCAGAGCGGTTTTTTCAAATCCAGAGGCTGGGAATGGAGTGCCGCGACCATTTCCTCTAATTGTTCAAACGAACCGGGAGAAGGTACTTTCGCAGATTTGATATGATGATCGAAGTCAATTTCTCCGGCATCAACCCAGCCGGGATGATCCAGTTCAAAAACGGTCTTGGCGAGTTTCTGGTTGAAAATCGAAACAAGATGAACCCGGCTTTTGAAAAACTCCGTAAAGTGCTTGTGAAAACTGCCCTTGAAGTCTTCCGGCAATTCATAAATGTTGAACGCCGCCACATGCATAGGGGTTTCTGGCGTTTCCATATACAGAAACGATGCATCAATACCACTAAGCTGTTTCATCCTGACTTTCCCCTCAAACTCACTCCCGGTATCAAATTTCCAACATTTTGTTTGACTTGGCAATCGGTTTGGAGTTTTGACCTTAACGTAAATTGTTATAGTACTAAAGTTGAGCGCGCCTGTGGCTTTGGAGAGAGATCATGGTTGATGACAGCCGGAAGAAAAAAAATGCTGAGGAAATTGCGAAAAGTGCTGCTGAAAACACGCTTGCACTCAATCCGCTTGTTGGCGTGAGATCGCAAGACCTGTTCGCGGCAAGCACAAACGTGATGCGTGCGATGGCCGCGCAACCACAAACCCTTACCAGGGAATGGATGTCTCTTGCTGCCGAATTCGGCAACATAATCATGAACAAGTCTGATATCCAACCCGCTCCAAAAGACCGGCGGTTTGCAGACTCAGCTTGGCAAAACAACAACATCAGCAAGGCAATGATGCAATCCTATATCGCATGGAGCGATACGGTCATGAAGACTGTCGAGGAGCTTGATCTCCCGGACCGCGATGCCGCCCGGGCAAGACTGGTCACGTCCCTATTTGTTGATGCCATGGCACCATCCAACAACTTCTTCGCCAACCCGACAGCCATGAAACATCTGTTCGAGACAGGCGGAAAAAGTGCTGTTGAGGGTGTGAAAAACCTGATCGGCGACATGATGAAGAATGGCGGGCTGCCTTCTTCAGTTGATGAATCCAAATTCAAGGTTGGCGAGAACCTAGCTACAACCCCCGGCCATGTGGTTTTCCGCAATGATGTCCTTGAACTGGTGCATTATACAGCCAACACGGACAAAGTTTACCGCCGCCCGCTTCTCATTGTTCCACCGCAAATCAACAAATACTATTCCGTTGACCTTTCGCCGAACAAGAGCATGATCCAGTTTCTGCTTGCAAACGGCATTCAACCCTATTGCGTAAGCTGGCGTAATCCGACCGCAGAGCATAAGGACTGGGACCTCGCCACTTATATCGAAGCGTTGGACGAAGCCTGCGATGCCTCCATTGAAATTACAGGCGCTGACTCGGTCAACATCATGGGGTCCTGTTCCGGTGGCATAACACTGGCAACCTATACCGGCTGGCTTGCAGCACAAAAGAAAAGCAAGAAGATCAAGGCGGTTCTGTTGGCGGTGTGTGTTCTGGATACAATGGCTACCCAGGATAATGACATGGCAGCCCTGGTAACGCCTGAGACAGTGATTGCTGCAAAGCAGATGTCACGTTCACGCGGCGTACTGGACGGACAAGAGATGGCAAAAATGTTTGCCTGGATGCGTCCCAATGATCTTGTGTGGAACTATTGGGTGAACAACTACCTGCTGGGCAATGCGCCACCAGCGTTTGACGTGCTCTACTGGAATGCAGACACAACCCGGCTTCCGGCAGGGCTTCATTCCGACTTCCTCGACATGATTTTCACCAACCCGTTCCTCAACCCCGGTGTACTTTCTGTCGGTGGGCATGAAATCGACATGTCGAAGGTCAAGCACGAGGCATATGTGATTGCCGGCACGACAGATCACATCACCCCATGGAAAGCCGTGTATGAAACAGCGCGCCTGTTCGGTTCCAAGACAACGTTTATCCTGTCGAATTCCGGGCACCTGCAGAGCCTGCTCAATCCTCCGGGAAACCCGAAATCATGGTATTTTAAAGGAACTGCCAACAAGACAGATGCCGATAAGTGGGCAGAATCAGCCAAGAAAAACGAGGGCACATGGTGGCTTGACTGGGCTGAATTCCTGAAGGCGCGTTCTGCTGACGAGATGGATGCACCGAAAGAGCCCGGCAACGCAAATTATCCGTCTCTTGGACCTGCGCCGGGCACATACGTGTTCGATGATGTTTGATCAACCCAACTTTATCGCCCCGGCAAGCAATGTAACGTTCCGGACAAAAAGGTGGAAAGCTTGAGAATGTTCTTTATCTGATATCTCATTGGATTGACATTATATGTGTGACTTTTAGCTGACTGTCGGGTTGGGGAGACCCGAAACAGGAATTGGGGAGAAAAGCAGTATGGCAACAGCAACCCGGCGAAAGGCCGGAAGCAAAGAAGCTATGGATATCGATATCCAAATGATCGATATTGATGGTCAGGACGTTCGAGTTGCATACAGGAAGGGGCCAGACGACAAACCACCCTTGCTGATGTTCAACGGAATTGGTGCAAACCTCGAGCTCGGATTTCATTTCATCGAGGAACTCAAAGACACAGGCGCAATCATTTTTGACGTGCCGGGCGTCGGTGGCTCACCTCTCCCGGCACTGCCTTACAGACCAACAACATTGGCGCGTCTGGCAAAACGCATTTGCGAACATTTGGGCCATGTGGAAGTTGATGTATCAGGCGTGTCGTGGGGTGGTGGACTGGCTCAACAGTTTGCCCGTCAGTATCCGCGCAATTGTCGGAAGCTTGTTCTGGCTGCCACATCTGCCGGCTGGACCATGATACCGGGCAGTCCGTCGGTTCTTTCCAAAATGGCAAGCATCAAGCGTTACACCGACAAGGGGTACATGCGGACCATCGCTGCCGAAATCTATGGTGGTGATTTCAGGAATGATGACACACTGATCCACAAACATGCTGCAAACATGAAACCCGGTTCGAATGCGGGGTATGTCATGCAATTGCTTGCGATGACCGGCTGGACGAGTGCTCACTGGCTATGGACACTCAAGCAACCAACCTTGATCATTTCCGGAACGGATGACCCACTCATCCCGACCGCGAATGCGCACTTCCTGCACAAAATGATCCCGAATTCCCGCCTCGAACTCATCGACAATGGCCACATGTTCTTGGTAACGCGGCCAACAGAAAGTGCTGAAATGATCGAGACGTTTCTGGACGAGTAGGCCCGAAACCCGACATGAGGAAAAGCCAGTGATCAGATGGATTAAGCGAATTGCACTTTTACTTGTCCTCCTGATCGCCGGACTGGCAGGATTTCTATATTATCTGTTTGGTGGCGGGACGCCTTATGTCGATCTTACAGACGACCCGCTTCTGCCACAGGGAACGATTGAAGCAATCGTGACATCTGACCGTCCGATCGGGAATGCAACGGTTTCGGCAGATGGCAGGATTTTCTACACGATCCATCCTGAGTCCAAGCCCGTCGGAACCAAGCTCTATGAATGGGTTGACGGCAAAGCTGTAGCCTATCCAAACGCAGAAGATCAGGACCGTCTTTTCGAAACACCCCTTGGTGTGGTTGTGGATGCAAGAAACTGGCTCTGGGTGATTGATCCCGGTACACACGGCACAGGCACACCGGCAATTACTGCTTTTGATCTTGCGACAAACGAGTTGGTTCACCGCAGGGAATTTTCTTCTGACGTTGCACCAATCGGCTCCTTCCTGCAGGACATGCAGGTCAGCACTGACGGGAAGTGGATATACATTGCCGATGTCGGCTTCTGGGCAAAACGTCCCGGCATTGTTGTTTACAATACCGAGACCCAGAAACGCTGGCGGGTCCTCAACCGGCATGAAAGCGTTTATCCGCAAAACATCCTGATACAAACGCAAATCAAGGACATGGCTTTCTTTGGCGGTTTGCTTGAGATGAAAACCGGAATTGATGGCATCGCACTCAGCCGGGACGATGAGTGGATATATTACGGTGCAATGAACCATGATACTTTGTACCGGATACCGACCAGCATACTGCAACAGGAAGATGCAAGTGATGCAGATGTGGAAGCGAAGCTGGAAGCAGTAGGCAAGAAACCACTCAATGACGGCTTTTCGATTGATGATCAGAACAATGTATTCATTACCGATATCGAACATCAGGCTGTGGTTAAGATGGCTCCGGATGGCTCATTGACGACCGTTGTAAAAGATGATCGTATCCGTTGGGCTGACGGTTTGAGTTTCGGACCGGATGGCTGGTTGTATCTTGCCGATAGCGCAATTCCACATATTGTTTTACAGAATGCAGAACACCACAAAGCACAGGCACCATATTACATCTGGCGGTTCAAACCGGGGACGTCCGGTCCAGCAGGCCAGTAATTTTTCATTTCGTACAGGAAAGTC
This sequence comes from Pseudomonadota bacterium, assembly GCA_039189355.1. Classification (GTDB taxonomy): domain Bacteria; phylum Pseudomonadota; class Alphaproteobacteria; order Rhizobiales; family Rhizobiaceae; genus JAALLB01. The sequence continues at coordinate 12,804 of JBCCYR010000008.1, read as the reverse complement.
TATCCATGAGTTCCGATAAACCCCGGCACGGCGGGCAAGCTTTGGTAGAAGGCCTTGAAGCACAAGGTGTTACGCGTGTCTTCTGCATACCCGGAGAGAGCTATCTGGCAGCCCTCGACGGGCTTTATGATTCCGGCATTGAAACCATCGTAACCCGGCATGAAGGCGGTGCGGCCATGATGGCGGAGGCGCATGGCAAGCTAACCGGGAAACCCGGTATTGCTTTTGTCACCCGGGGTCCGGGTGCCACCAATGCTTCCGCAGGTGTTCATATTGCCTTTCAGGATTCAACACCGATGATCCTGTTTGTCGGACAGGTTGCATCGGACCAGCGTGACCGGGAGGCTTTTCAGGAAGTCGATTATCGCGCGATGTTCGCCCCGCTTGCCAAGCGTGTCCTGGAGATCGACAGGGCTGACCGCATTCCCGAATATGTGAGCCACGCCTTTCACGTCGCACAGACCGGGAGACCGGGGCCTGTAGTGGTCTCGTTACCGGAAGATGTCCTTTCGGCACACTGTGCTGCGCCTGCAGTGCCGGCTGCTGTCGTACCAGGCGGAAAGGCTGCCGAAGCGGATATCGATGCAATCCTTGCGAAACTTGAAGAGGCAGAAAATCCATTCATCCTTGTTGGCGGTCCACAATGGTCACAGGAAGCAGCGACTTCACTCGGTGCATTCGCCGAGAAAATGGGGATCCCGGTTGGGGTATCCTTCCGCTGTCAGGATTATCTTGACAACCGCCATCCCTGTTATGCGGGCGATGTGGGGATCGGCCCCAACCCGAAGCTGGCAAGACGGGTCAGTGAAGCCGATGTCCTGCTGTGCCTCGGTGCCCGGCTCGGGGAAATGACAACGAGCGGCTACACGTTGCTTGAGCCACCGGTTATCCGGCAGCAACTGATACACGTTCATCCAGATCCAAGCGAACCTGGCCGGGTCTATCATCCTGCGTTGTCGGTCGCTGCAAAGGCAGGAGAAGTCATCCAGCAACTCGCGGGTCGTGTTGCCGGTTTGGAAATGAAAGATCAAAAACAGGTTCAAATGGCACATGCATCCTATGAAGCGTGGCAGATTGCGGAGGAAACGCCCGGGAGCCTCAAAATGGAAAACGTGATCCTGCATTTGCGGGACACGCTTGCCGATGATGCCATCATCACGAACGGTGCAGGCAATTATGCGTCGTGGTTGCATCGTTACTATAAATATCGAAGCTGGCGCACCCAGCTTGCACCGACTTCCGGTTCCATGGGCTATGGGTTACCCGCTGCCGTTTCCGCAAAGCTTCACCATCCGGATCGTGACGTGATTTGCCTTGCAGGCGATGGCTGTATTCAGATGAGCATTCAGGAATTTGGCACTGCCTGCCAGTACGGTGCGAACATCATTGTACTTGTTTCGAACAACGGCATGTACGGCACGATCCGCATGCATCAGCAGAAACACTATCCACACCGTCCGAGCGGAACCCAGATGGTCAATCCGGAATTCGCGGACATTGCCAAAGCCTATGACGGATTTGGTGCAATCGTGAAGAGCGACGCAGACTTTGTCGAGGCGTTCGCCGAAGCCCGCGCTGCCAACCGCCCGGCAATCATTGACATGAAAGTTTCACCTGACGCGTTGTCACCGAAACTGATTTTGGAGAGCGACAAGGTTTGAATTGGGCCCATCCCTGCTCTTCAGTCGAATACTAAAAAATCGGGACACTCGGATAAAATGTTGCATCGCTGCAACACGCTCGAAACTTAAAGTCAAAACAATTTCATCATTGATTTATGTCAACGAATTCCACCCCGGAAGCTGTCACAGCAAGCTATCTAAAATTGGAAGTAACAAGTTCAGGGGTTAAAAATGAAACGGGTTTTATTTGCGCTTTTGGCATCAACTGTAATCCTCATTCCTGAGGCATTTGCACAATCAAAAGGTGATATCACGGTTGGTCTTGGCGTTGGTGTTGTCGACGTAAAGAGCGACAATGGTACTTTGGCAGGCGGACAAGCCGCCGTCAGTAACAACGCGCAGTTCGCTATAACCGCAGAATACTTCATCAAAGATAATATCGGCATCGAGTTGCTGGCATCCACACCTTTCAGCCATGACATAAATATTGCCGGTGTCGGATTTGCAGGCGATGTGAATCACCTACCGCCTACGCTGTCGCTCAATTATCATTTCCCTGAAACCAATGGCATCAAACCTTATGTGGGAATTGGTGCCAATTATACACTTTTCTTCGACGCGCAATCACCGCTTGGCAGCCTGGAGTTAGAAGATTCATTTGGTTTTGCTGCACAAGCAGGAGTTGATTTCAGTATCACCGACAACGCAGCTTTGAGGGCAAACATACGTTGGATCGACATTGATAGTGACGTGAGCCTCAATGGAGTGGACATCGGAACTGCAGAGATCGATCCGTTTGTTTACACGGCCGCATATGTAATCAAGTTCTGATTGGAAATCACCCACCAGGCGTCAGCAAAATCTTTCCGCGATGCTGCTTGGCTTCCATCATTTCGTGCGTATCAATCACCTGCTCAAACGGGAAGACTGAATGGGTCAGGGTTTTCAGTTTGCCGTTGGCGAAAAGCGGCCAGACCTTTTCTTCGAGGTCAGCCGCAACCCTTGCCTTGAATTGAGGCGTTCTTGAACGCAAGGTTGATCCGGTAATGGTCAACCGTTTGAGCATGACCGGCATCAGGTCAACCTCCACTTTTGATCCCTGGTTAAACGCAAGCTGGACAATCCGGGCATCCGGCTTGGTGGCCTTGATGTTTCGGCTGACATATTCGCCACCAACGATATCCAGGATCAGGTCTGCACCACCTGCGTCGCGGATAACCTCTACAAAATCTTCTTCACGGTAATTGATGGCACGGGCCGCGCCAAGGCTTTCACAGAACGCAACATTTTCGGCACTGGAAACGGTTGTATAAACATTCAGCCCTAGAGCGACGCCCAACTGGATTGCGGTTGTGCCAATGCCACCAGCACCGCCATGCACCAAAAACAGGCTGCCCTCTTTTATTTCCCGGTCGAGAAAGAAGTTGTTCCAGACCGTGAAAAAGGTTTCAGGGATTCCGGCAGCATCCTGCTCCGAAACACCTTGCGGGATTGGCAGGCAATGGTTCTCGTTGATCGGCACGTATTCCGCATAGGCCCCACCATGCGTGAGCGCACATATACGGTCACCAACCGACCATCTTTTCACATCCTTGCCGATCGCAACGACTTCACCGGAAACCTCAAGCCCCAACAGGTCTGTCGCATCAGGCGGCGGCGGATAGAAACCCTTTCTCTGGATAATGTCCGGACCATTCACTCCACTTGCAGTGGTCTTGACCAGGATCTGCTCGTCATTGAATTCAGGTAATGAACGTTCCCCACTCTCAAGGACATCCGGTGTCCCGTGTTCACGAATTTCGATGGTTCGCATCTTTTCCGGCAACATTTGTTTTCCTGACTTTCAATCCTGATCTGGCAGCGTCACCCAAGCTTTTACTGGTTTCACGAACATTGTCCATGCAAACGCGGATTCTGGGCCTAGTGGCATTGTCGCAAAACTGTCACTCAATTCGGGCAAATGCTTGCAAAAGCCGGGGAACAGGGAACATGGTGTCATGAAAAAAATCAAAGCGGTTGTTTTTGACTGGGCAGGAACAATGATTGACTTTGGTTCCTTTGCCCCTGTTTCATCCTTTATCGAAGCCTTCAAAACCTGGGATATTAAGGTCTCGGTTGAACAAGCCCGTGGCCCCATGGGCATGGGAAAGCGCGATCACATCAAGGCGATTTTTGAGCTGCCCCCCGTCATGGAGCAGTTTCAAAAAGCAAATGGCAGGCCTTCAAACGAAAATGACATAGACCGTATGTTTGATGTGTTCGTTCCATTGAATGAAAAGGTTGCAACCCGTCATGCAGCCCTTGTTCCCGGTGCGGCAGATGCGATAGCGCAATTGAGAAAAAAGGGAATCAAGATCGGCTCAACAACCGGTTACACGCGCTCAATCATGGCCAATGTGGTGCCGCTTGCCGAGCAGCAGGGCTACAAACCGGATGCCATGGTCTGCGTTGATGACGTGGAAAACGGACGCCCGGCACCCGATGCCATGCACAAGTGCCTGGAAGAACTTGGCGTTTCCGATTTTAGAGCCGTGCTCAAAGTAGATGACACAACACCTGGCATTGGCGAGGGATTATCCATCGGCTGCACAACCATCGGTATCAGTCTGTCAGGAAACGAGGTTGGCAAAACGCCTGCCGAACTTGCCGAAATGCCGGAAGGAGAGGTTGCTGAATTGCGTCTTGCTGCCGAAAGGATGCTTCTCGATGCTGGTGCACATTATGTGATCGATACCGTAGCCAAACTACCTGCGCTGGTTGAGCAGATTGAAGGCCAGTCATAATCTTTCTTCGGCAATCCGTTCCAGACTCGCCGCAGCCATTTTGATGTCATTACCGAGCGAGCGATCCTCTTCAAGCATTGGAACAGTTTTTCGAATTTCTGGCCACAGTTCCTGCACCAGTTTTCCGCACTTCTCTGGTCTGCGCAGGTCCAGTGCCTGACAGGCAATCAATGCTTCAAGCCCCGCCAGTAATTTCATCGGCTTTGACTGCGTTTCGAGTTTGGCAGCAGCCTGGGATGTCATCGGCGCAACGTCTTCCACCGCATCGCTGACGGGAGCAGCATCAAATGCGACAGGCAAAGCGCCGTGACGGATTTCCGAGAGCAAGGCTCCTGCTGTTTTCTGGGAAGGCACCATGCCCGCAGACCCCTCTCCCACAGGTGATAGATATCGTGGCAACCCAGACAGGTCAGGGTTCATCATTTTCTGCATTCTCTGAACGCTTCCGTTCGCCACCATCGCGTTTGCAACGCATACGTTTTCAAGTGCCAGCGCCAAGGCTGGTGAGTGGAAATTCGCAGTGGAGAGCATCTGATCTTTTCCAAGCACTACCGGGCTGTCCGATGATCCGTTTAGTTCATCTTCACACACTGCCACTGCCTGCTTCATTGCCGCTTCTGCTGCCCCGAAAACAGATGCAACTGTTCGAAAGGACAAAGCCTCCTGAATTCGCCTTGGGCTATCTTCAGCACCTTCCAGCATTTCTCTAAACCATGCAGCGCATTCTGCCTGACCCGATGCAGCCCGCAATGTGTTCAATTCCTCCGCCAGCACTTCCCGGTTTGCGCCATACCCTTCAAACGAAAGTACCGTGGCCGACTTCATCATGTTGAGAGCGGTTTCTGCGTCATGCAAAGCGATGGCAGATCGCGCAGCCGAAAGGCCTGAATGATTGATCAATACCATTGCATCCTTCGGTTGAATTTCAGGAACCCGAATACACGATTCAAACAAGGCAGTTTGTGCATCAATCTGCTGCCCGTCTTTCCAGAACTGCCCTTCCCCCATGACAGCCAAAGCCATATGCGCATTCTGAGTTAGGTCACCCGCTCCTATGGAACCATATTGCGGAATGACAGGTGCAAGTCCCGATTCATAGACATGGCACAGATGCTGGAACATTCCCTGACTAATGCCGCTAAAGCCTTGCGCAGCAGATATGATGCGGGCCAGCAAGGCTCCACGCCCAACCTTCTCAGACAAAGGTTCACCGCAGGCAACCGCCCTCCCGCGCAATATCTGCATTTGGAATTCAGGAATTTCATCAGGCTTCAGGCGATACCCCAGGTTGGCGCCAAGGCCCGTATTCAGTCCATAGACAGGTTCATCACCCTGAACCAGTTTGTCGACCGTTTCTCTGGCAACCGTGATTTTCCTTGCTGTGGCACTAGCAATTTCAAGCTTCTGAATTGAATTGGCAGCATGCCAGAAAGTCTGGAGACCGATCTTGCTGCCATCCAGTTTCAGCATCAGAAAAACCGCAGCCTTTGTCCTACTCCAAGACGCTTTGCCTTTGAAAGCATGGCATGGCCAAGAGCTATATCGGAGAGTGAAAGACCGCGGTGCCAGAATAGTATGGTTTCGTTTTCTTTCTCCCGGCCGGGTTTTAACCCCGCAACGATGTGTCCCAGTTCACCATGCAGGCTTTCCGCCGTTAGCTTGCCCGTGTCCACGTGTTCTCTAAGTGCGCCAAAGACACCATGCGCTTGGCCCCAGTCATCCATTACAACCTTGTTCATGATGTCGGTCAACGAGAGTTCTACCGCGGACATGGTGCCGTAAGGAACGACCAGTGCGCCCGGCTTTACCCAGTCGGTCTTGAATAAAGGCTGGGGTTCCGGCAGCCTTGAAGCTTCCACCATGATATCTGCACCTTCAAGGCAGGATTGCCAGTCTTCCGTCACCGTGATCTTTCGACCCAGATCCGCTTCAAGCTTTGCCGCAAACGCCTCACGGCTTTCCGGTCTGCGCGAATGGACCCGGACCTCTTCAAAATCAAACAGGTGGCAAAGAAGGCGCACATTCCAGTAGGCCGTGCCACGTGCTCCGATATGGCCAAGCACTTTCGGATTCTTTGGCCCAAGATACTTCGCACCAAGCGCCGTAATTGCCCCGGTCCGCATTTCGGTAATGCCAGTCGCATCGATAATCGCCTTTGGTGCCCCCATATGCGGATCGAACAAGGTCAGCAGGCCATACTCTGAAGGACGGCCCTGCTGGTAGTTCGGCACAAAGTCACCGACAACCTTCACACCTGCACTGTCGGTTTCATCCCCGATCCAGCCGCGCAACACGTTGAAATGCCCTTCAACACCGGTTCTTGGACGGATATGCGTTCTCGGTTCAATCTCGGTTTCACCGCGCCCCTGTGCTCGCAGGGCATCTTCGATTGCACCAAGAATTTCGTCATCCGTGATGCCAAGCTCTTCAATATCCAGACGGTTGAGATAATCAATATAAACGGGAGGTGATTTGTCGGTACTCATCAGGGGCAGGACTCATTATTGGCAAAAAAATCAGAAATTTATATTTCCGGCTTATCAGACCTTTTGGATGCCTCCAACAGGTTTTGAAGCACATTGATGTCACCGATCTCATTGGCCATCATCAACACAAGCCTAGCATTCAAGACATGGCTTTCTGCTTCACTCAACCCTTCATGCGTCTGCATCAAAAGTTCGTAGAAATCATCGCCGCGGTTGCCGAGACCTCTTTCTTCAGTCATGTCCGAGTGCCTTTCTTTTGGCAGCCAGAACTGCATCGTCTGAAGGATTTGAGAAAACAGCCGCCACATGCTGGTCTGGCCGGAAAAGATAGGTCAAACCCTTGCCGTACCGTTTGAAAGCCAGACCTGTAATATCGGCATAATCTTCAGGCTCTGCGTCACACATGGAAGCAATATTGACGTGCGGAATATCATTCAGTCCAAGTTTCGGCTTTTGCCCGAAGGACACGAGGGAGAATTCACCACCCGTCTTGTTCAATAGCCAATCTGTTGAGGTACCATTTTTCAGGGGCGCGTCCAGCGCTGCTTCCCCCGTTTGGAGAACAGCCTCGCCGGAGGGTGTTTCCAGAGCAAACCCGTTTAGCGAACAAGGAACAGAAAGCCTGCCGGAATTGATCAGCTTGCGTGCAAAGGTCTGGTCTTTGGCCAAGTGCAATACTTCGGACCGGAAAAGATGTTCAATGGAAGACTTGGGTGTCATGAAATTCGTCGCACGGGAAGAGTTCCTGATGTTCTCGTCCGCAGCGTGACTGCGTTCCTGATCATAGCTTTCAAGCAAGCCTGACCCGGCCTCGCCTTTCACAATTGCAGCGAGTTTCCAGCCCAGATTATCGACATCCTGAATGCCGCCATTGCCACCACGCGCGCCAAAAGGTGAGACTACGTGTGCGCTGTCACCGGCGAAAATTACCCGGTTATGGACAAAGTTTTCAAGCCTTGCACAGCGGAACTTGTAGACGCTCTTCCAGTCCACTTTAAATGGTTTTTCACCCACAATCGCCTTTATTCTCGGCTGAACTTTTTCATCATTCACTTCTTCAGCCGGATCAGTGTCAAAGCCCAGTTGCAGATCAATCCGGTAGATATTGTCCGGCTGTTTGTGCAGAAGTGCGGACTGGCCCTGATGAAAAGCCGGTTCAAACCAGAACCAACGTTCTGCTGTTTCCGTTTCAAACGGGCTTTCTTCCATCTCCACATCGACAATCAGGAAATGCTCTTCAAACGTCTGGCCTTCGAATGCAAGGCCCATGCGCTTGCGCGTCGGTGACCCGGCACCATCACAGGCAATCACATAGTCTGCTTCCAGAGAGTAATGCCCATTCGGTGTTTCAATCGAAAGCAAAACATGTTCGCCGTTGTCGGTGTGATCAACAACCTTGTTCTTGAAGCGAAGATCGATCAGGTCGGGAAATGCTTGCGCCCGCTCTACCAGATATTGCTCGACATGATATTGCTGAAGATTGATGAAAGCCGGAAACTTGTGGCCCTCCTCCGGCAGAAGGTCAAAGTTGTAGATTTCCTCGTCGCCATGAAACAGCCGGCCAACCTTCCACGTCACCCCTTTTTCGAGCATCTGTTCGCCTACGCCAAGACGGTCGAAAATCTCCAGTGTCCGCTTGGCCCAACAGATTGCACGTGAACCGATTGAAACGACATTGTTGTCATCGAGCACAACAGACTTGATGCCTTGAAGCGCAAGATCAATTGCCAGCGCCAGACCGATCGGACCAGCACCGATAATTGCCACAGGATGTCTCGGCTCCTTAGCAGATAAACCGGGCGGGGCTTTATATTCGAAAGGTTTGTAATCGTAGCGCGGCATCCGGGTCTCTTTCGAATTCAAGGAAAAAGTCATCAAGCTGTGGAGGCTTCACGTCCGTCTGGCTGAGCATGTTGTGCACCTGACCACGATGGTGAACCTGATGTTGAAACAGATGCATCAGCAGATCAGCAACTGTCTCCTCTACCACCCCTCTTTCACCTCTATCCGTTTTGACTTTTTGCAATAATGTTTCGTCATCAGCGTTATCGCAGAAATCGACCAGTCGGTCGTCGGAAACATATTGCTCTTTGCTCAAATCGGATAAATTCTGATGATCAATCGGCCCGATCGCCGAATAGGGTCTGGTGTTTCCGTAAACGGCATCAATGTAATAGTGATCCACCTCCAGGATATGATTCAGCGTTTCCCGGATGGATGGAAAGAACGCATCGCGTTCCTTCCGGAATTCGTCGTCAGGGAGCAACGCCACTGCGTCGTGCAGGCGGTTGTTGGCCCAGGCGTTATTTCGCGCGCATTTTGAGAAAACCGAAATCATTCTTATCCCTGCAGGGCCTCCCACATTTCGATGTCGCGCTTGTCCGTCCAGATACGCGGAGTGTCGATACCACGGGCCTCATCATAAGCACGGGACACATTGAACGGCAGGCAATGCTCATAGATCGCGTAGTCGGAGAATTTCGGATCACATTCTGCCCTTACAGCATCCCAGGCGTCTTTGAGGTTACCTCCCCGTGCAGCCACTTTCGCGGCTGGTTTGTAGGTGCTTGCAACAAAGTCCCGTGTGCTTTCGATCGCCTTGTCCACCATCTCCCGGCCAACGAGTGCATCCCCGCGCCCCGGTGCAATTGCATCCACCTCAAAAGCCTTGATTTCGTCCAGTGTGTAACCCCAATCGGCGAAATGTCCGTCTCCGCAATAACAGGCAGAATGGTATTCCACGATATCACCGGTGAACATCACATTCTGGTCCGGTACATGGATAACCGCATCTCCCGCTGTATGCGCCCGGCCCAGATGCATGATGTCAACACGACGGTTTCCCAGATATACGGTCATGCTGTCTGAAAAGGTGGTCGTTGGCCATGTAAGCCCAGGAATGCTTTCATGTCCCTCAAACAGCCTGGGAAAGCGTTGAAACTCGCTGTCCCAGTCTTCCTGCCCACGCTCGGCAACCATTGCCCGCGCCATGTCACTCATGATGATCTGCCCGGCACCATAGGCTGACGCACCCAACACACGCACGGCGTGATAATGGGTCAGAACGAGATGGCTGATCGGCTTGTCTGTGACTTCGCGGACTTTTTCGATAACCTTGTTTGCAAGCCTCGGGGTTGCCTGCGCTTCGACGATCATGACGCTGTCATCACCGATGATCACTCCGGAATTGGGATCACCTTCTGCGGTGAATGCCCAGAGCCCGTCACCGATTTCATCAAAGGTGATTTTCTTTTCCGTCAGATCGCCCTGCGAGGCAAATGCTTTCGCCATTTCGTGTTCCTATCGTTTGTATGGGTCTTCAAGTGCGGGCAAGACTTTTCCGCTGCAGTCCCCGAAGCCAATATTATATCCATCGCCTTTGGCAGTGCCCCGGAAAACAACCGTGTCGCCATCTTCCAGAAACGTACGTTGCTCATTATCCAGTTCAAGCGGTTCCTTGCCGCCCCAACTTAGTTCCAGCATGGAGCCACGGCTATCCTTTTGCGGACCTGAAATGGTTCCTGATCCCAGCAGATCCCCGACCTGCATTGGGCATCCGGAAGTCGTATGATGTGCCAATTGCTGGGCGGCAGAATAATACAGTTCTGCGTAATTCGTCTGGGAAATGATCGCTTCCGGCTTGCCATCAGCAGCAAGCCCAACTTCCAGTTCTATATCATACAACATGGGACCGGGTTCCTGCAGATAGGGCAGAAATTCAAAATCGCGTTCCGGCGCTGAAGCCCGGAACGGTTCCAGTGCATCAGCCATGACAATCCAGGGGCTGATCGTCGTTGCCGTTGCCTTGGCCTGAAACGGGCCAAGCGGCTGGTATTCCCAGGCCTGAATGTCCCGGGCAGACCAGTCGTTCAGCAGGACATAGCCGAAAATCATTTTGTCCGCCTCTTCAACCGTAACCGGACCATCACTCGACTGGCCAATGACAGCGCCCATCTCCAGCTCAAAATCAAACCGCCTGCTTGGCAAAAAGGCAGGCAAATCATGCTTCGGACTTTTCAACTGTCCCCATGGACGGCGAACCCCGGTTCCGGAGACCACAACTGAAGATGCGCGACCATTGTAAGCAATCGGAATATGCAGCCAGTTCGGCGGCAATGCATTCTCTTCACCGCGGAACATCGTGCCAACATTGGTAGCGTGACGGCGGCCCGAGTAGAAATCCGTGAATTCGGAAATGAAGAACGGCATGTGCATGGCCGCTTCGGACTGCGCGACCAGACACTTCGAAATCTTGGCTTGATGAGAGCTTCCTTCTTCGAGCAACTCCGTGAGATGTTTCCGCAATTTCACCCAAAGCTCCGGGCCTTCTTCCATCACCTCGTTCCATCCGGGATAAAAGAAAAACTGATGCCCTTCTTCCAAAGTTAGAAGCCCGGCATCCTCGGCGGCCTTGCAGTCCAGTATCTGATCACCAATCGCAACGCCACAACGCATGAAACCATCGCCTTCAGAGAACACACCGCACGGAAGGTTGTTCAATGGAAACGGGCAAGATGGATCATTCGCACTTTCAACCCAGCTTTTGATCAGCGGCAAGAACGGTCTCCATCCAAAATTTCAATACCATCAATTTTCACTATTGCCGCCTCACGGATTACCGTCAAATTTCTTTTCAAGATCACTCCAGCAATCGATGTAATCATCCTGCAGTGGTGCTTCTTTGGCTGCAAATTCCGTCAGATGCTGGGGAAAGCGCGTTTCAAACATAAAGGACATCGTATTGTCGAGTTTTTCTGGTTTCAGATCGGCATTGGACGCGCCTTCGAATGCGTTGCGGTCCGGACCATGCGGCAGCATCATGTTGTGGAGCGACATGCCCCCCGGGACGAAGCCCTTCGGTTTTGCATCGTACTGGCCGTAAATATTGCCCATCAGTTCCGACATGATGTTCTTGTGGTACCAGGGCGGCCGGAACGTATTTTCCGCGACCATCCAGCGTTCCCGGAACAGGACGAAATCAATATTGGCGGTTCCCGGCACTCCGGAAGGTGCTGTCAAAACCGTAAAAATCGAAGGGTCAGGGTGATCAAACAGCACAGCTCCCACCGGGCAATAGGCATTCAGATCATATTTGACCGGGGCATAGTTACCATGCCACGCAACTACATCCAGAGGGCTATGTCCGATCTCTGTGCGGTGAAACTGCCCACACCATTTCACGGTTACTGTTGACGGGTTTTCGCGATCTTCGAATGCGGCAACAGGTGTCTTGAAATCACGGCGGTTTGCCATGCAGTTTGCCCCTATTGGTCCGCGCTCGGGCAATGCAAATTTCTGTCCGTAATTTTCGCACACGAAGCCACGGGCAGGTCCCTGCAACACCCCTACACGATAGAGAAGTCCTCGGGGAATAATGGCGATTTCCTTTGGCTCAAGATCGATAATGCCAAGTTCGGTAAAGAAACGCAGACTGCCTTCTTGCGGTACAATCAACAGTTCACTGTCTGCGGAATAGAAATAATCATCCACCATGCTTTCGGTCAAAAGATAGATGTGGCTTGCCATACCCACCTGGGTGTTCACGTCTCCTGCCGTGGTCATGGTGCGCATGCCGGTCAGCCAGGTAAGCTTTTCATTCGCATGTGGCACCGGGTCCCAACGATATTGGCCAAGACTGGTGACGGCATCAACCACGTGAGGCGCAGATTTCCAATATGGCAGTTCGAACTGCTCGTATCTTCCCGAATGCTTGACAGACGGTCGGATACGATAGCACCAGGTACGCTCGTTCTGGTGTCCGGGGGCCGTAAAAGCCGTGCCGGAAAGCTGTTCGCCATACAGACCGTAATTGCATTTTTGCGGACTGTTCATTCCCTGTGGCAGGGCATCGGGCAAAGCTTCGGTTTCAAAATCATTGCCAAAGCCCGGCATGTAACCTTCATGCTTTCCGGG